>JADFPM010000134.1 GCA_022562335.1 Chloroflexota bacterium | reverse complement strand
CTCCTGGCCGCGGTCGAGCGCGACGATGCCGAACTGACGAAGCGTCCGCATATGGACGAAAACATCGGGCGATCCGTCATTGAGCGAAAGAAAGCCGTATCCCTTGTTGGGATTGAACCATTTCACCGTGGCGATGACGAAATCACCGATATTCGACAACGGGGCGTGACGGGGTTGCTCGTATGCGGCGGGGCGCGGTGACTGGTTGGCATTGGATGTCGCGGTCGAGACGTCGACTTCGACGACACGGGAAGCCTGGCGGCCTTTCGCGCCCGATTCAAAACGAAGGACTCCCCACCACTGAGGCACCATATTCAATATGTCAGTCAAATGGCGGTCGCCCACCACTATCGTTGCCCGGTCCAGTACCTTACTGTACTGTGTAACCTGATTTTCCAGGCGACGCATGCTGTCGCGATTCGATTTAATCTCATACCCATGAAACACGGAATTTACCACAGCTAAGTCTACCCGCCCTTGACCACGACAAATTCCGAACTCTTCTATGAACACGGTATCGGCTTGTTTTGCGTGCTCGTTCGCCAGCCGCGAGAGCAAGACCCGCCGGATTTCTGCGTCGCCAATTTCGCGGTCTTGCTTGCTCATAATCGTTTTCACTCCACGAGAAAATGGCACCTTACAATAGATCCAACCGCTCGTAAACGGTCCTCTCCGTAAATGTTGTAACAGTCGATGCGATGGCATTCGTACTTTGTTGGGTTATCAGCAGTAATTATATTGTTTGTTTTCATGCCCAACTACTCTTTCGACTACACTATGACGCGACATTGTTCCAGCTATGAGAAATCATGAGCGTAGGGAGGATCATGCGGCACCTGGAAGATGAAAGCAATTTCCATGGCTTTAGATGTTGTTTGACGTATTTGACATAGCTCAAATCTTAACGGGTGTCGCAGCCATTGGACGCGCCGGGGGCGGGGAGAGGCGAAAATGCGGACGCTCGATACTTCTATGACCGGCGAGATTCTAGTCTGGGATCGCGCGCGTCGAACGTATATTCAATCTGATTGACCCGACAAGACAATCCACCCCCAACCGTCACCCACCCCCTACGTCCCGGCCTGACCCTCGAAGAGGGGCATCTGCCAGTGGCTGGTTTTGGGTAGGAAGTGTTTGCTCAGGATCAGGCCCTGGCCCTGGTACGACGAGCCTATCTCCGCGCCGTATAGCTTTTCGGGGATCTCCAGCATCTTTTCGAAGGTGATGGTGCAGATGTTCTGGCCGTGCTCGATCATGAAGGGCACGTCGTGGGCCCTTACCTCCATCACCGGCTGGACGCCCTCGGGTTTGCCGTTTTTGCCCAGGCCGAATCCGGGATCGAAGAACCCGGCGTAGTGGGTCCTCAACTCGCCGCTGGATGGGTCGTAGGCCGTCATCTCGGCCGCATAATCCGGGGGAATGCTGACGCCTTCGGCCGAAGTCAGCAGGTAAAACTCCTCGGGCTCCAGGATCAGCCGCCGCGCCCGTTCCGCGTAGACCGGCTCCCAGTAATCACCAGGGTCGTAGTGGTATTCCCGGGATAGATCAAGCAGGCTGCTGTTCTTCCTGGCCCGGTATCCCACGCCGTCACCGCGTCCCGCCAGGTTGGCGCTGAGCCCGATCGTATTGTCCAACGATGGTTCCCGCACCTGGCCGGTACGGCCCGGTTCGGCCAGCACGATGGGTTGCTCGCCGTGACGCCGCAGTAGCTCGCCTTCCCCACAGGATGCGTCGCCCTTGGTCAACCTCAGTTGGTTCAGAGAGAGCCCGGTCTTCACCCGGATGGTGAAGGACCTGGACACCACCTCCAAAAATAGCTGGCCGTGGTACCCGCTGATAACATCGTCGAACCGGTGGCTGTTGTCGGTTATCACCCGGGTGAATATGTCCAGCCTGCCGGTGGAGCTTTTGGGGTTGGTCTTGGCGCGGATGAAATCGGGCAGACGCAACTCTTCGATCAGGGGTATCAAATACGGCCGGTTCCGTTCCAGGATCGCGCCGTCCCGCAGGTCCAATTCTTCCATCTGAAGGTCGGGCAGCTTATCCCACACGGTGCTGGAATCGGGCAGGAAGCTACAGCGCAACCGGTGGGCCCGTTCCCCCAGCCTCAGATCCAGGCTTGCCGGCTGGAAATTCGCCGCCGGTATCTTGTAACGCTCGGTGAAGATCACGTCGTCATTGGCGGCTTCCCGAAGCCAGGCCATGGGCAAAATACCCGTGGCCCCGATTTCAGTGATGTCTTCAAACATTCGAGTGCCGCTCAAGCGGGGATGAATGGCCGCGGGGCCCGGCAGGCAACGGGGCAACAAAAAAACCCGACGCCTGCGGGCAACCGGGTTCCAAGATACACAACATCCGCCTCCCTGATTTTTGTGGGCCTGATTTTGGTGGGATACTACCGTCTGCATTATCGGGTGTCAAGGAGGATTTGGCGGCGCTCCCACGGCCCGAATCCTGCCTATGGTCCGAGTGGTCCTAATAATAACTGCCCAGGGAAAGACCTACCTTGTTTGGCGGTTATTTTCAGATAGCGGCGGGTGCTATAATCTCGTTTAGTCAGGTAATAAAGCCGGGTTGAAATCCCTGCGGAATCCGGACACGCAACCCCGATTTGACGGGGTTGCGTGTCCGGGAAGTTGCTGGTTGGCCCATGTCGCGCGTAGCCAGAGAAATCATCGAAGCGGTGGTCCTCGCCCTAATAGTCTTCCTGATAATCCAGACTGGGGTCCGGAATTTCAAGGTGGAGGGCGCCAGTATGCAGCCCACCCTTGAAGGCGGCCAGTACCTGCTGGTCAACAAACTGGTCTACTTCAAACTGGACATGGCGCGGCTCTCCCGGGTGATCCCATTCTGGAGGGTGGATCAATCAGGCGAGGCCGGTGAGCGGTTCGCGTTGCGGCCCCCCCAGCGGGGTGAGGTCATCGTGTTCCACTATCCCAGGGACACCACCAAAGATTTCGTCAAGCGGGTCATCGGCCTTCCTGGTGAAACCGTCGGCGTTGAATCCGGCGAGGTGTTCATCGACGGAGAACAACTGGTAGAGCCTTATTTGACCAGCCGGGATACCTCCTCCTCCAATGAGATAATCCTCGGGGACAACGAATACTACGTCATGGGGGACAACCGGAGGGGCAGCAACGATTCCAGAAACTGGGGCCCCGTGGCGGGAGAGTTGGTATTGGGCAAAGTCTGGTTTGTCTACTGGCCCATCTCCAAGCTCCACGTCATCGGCGGATCCCCCTAAAGGGCCCATCCAGCTGGCGAAATGGAAGCCCAGCTCCGGTGGGGCATACCAGAGCTGGGCGAGAGGGACGAAGCTGGCAGGTTGGTTCCTCGGCAGGCCAAATCTTTGGCGATTTAAATCCTGTTGGGGCGCTCCAACCTCTTATCGCCGGGGAGCTTCGGGAAACAGGTCGGGGAATGGGATTCCCGGGACCAGGGGCATTCTGGGCTGGGGAGGCAGCGTCTGGTCATCGGGGATTTGGAAATAGCGCGACCGCGGCTGCCGGCCGTATTCCGCCGGCCACTCCCCCAATGTCACCACCACTTCCACATTTTCACCGTCGCGAACGATGGATAAGGTGACTTCAGAACCCGCATTATAGCCGTTTAGCGTGGCGATCAGGTCACCGACCGACCCGATCTCAACGCCGTCCAGGGCGGTGATGATGTCTCCGCCTACCGCCGGTCTGCCCCTGCGGAGGGTCCCCGATTGAACCAGCCCCGCATCCTCGGCAGGACTGCCGGGTATCACCTGGGTCACGTAAACCCCATGCGCTTGGTCCAATTTCAATGAATCGACCAAGATCCCGTCCACCGTGGTGGCGCTGATCCCCAACCATGGGGGCCTGACCACCATGCCGGCCTTCAAGTCCGGCAACAAATTGGCCAGGGTGTTGATGGGCACGGCAAACCCGATAGCGCCCCGGTTGATCCTGGGTAAGACGAAATCCATGGCCGAAACCTGGATGGCCGTGTTGATCCCCAGCACTTCGCCGGCCCGGTTCAGCAGGGGCCCGCCCGAATTACCGGGGCTGATCAGAGCGTCGGTCTGCAACACTCCCGATATGGGGCGGGCGATGTCGCTGTCCAACGTCCGGTCCACGCCGCTGATCACCCCCACGGTCACCGAACCGTCCAGCCCAAAGGGACTGCCTATGGCGATGGCCAGTTGGCCCGGACGCACCAGGGAAGAATCGGCGAAGGGTATGGGCTCGATTCCCGCCACCGCCTCACGAGGCACCTTCACCAGGGCCAGGTCGTTGGCTGGATTCGTGCCCAAGATCCGGGCTTCAGCGCTGGTCCCGTCCTTGAAACGGATGCGCACCCGGTCGGCCTGCTGGATCACGTGATTGTTGGTCACGATGTGGCCTTCAGTATCGATCAAAAACCCGGAGCCAAATCCCAGGCGGCTGAAAGAATCGCCTTCTTTACGATCGACGTTGACGTCGACCACCGCCGGGCTCACCCGGTCGTAAACTGCCTGAACCAGTTCTTCATCAAACAGGGCGGCGGAGGCCGGTGTCACGGCGGACCCCAATCCCGGACCGAACCAGGCGAAGGAGACCACCAGGATCACGGCGCCGGACATCGCGATGATTGCCATGGCGAAGGCTTTGCTTATTCCATCCATAATCCGATCACTCTCTCGTCTGAAAATTGATAACCGGAAACTTGATAACCGGAAGCTTGATAAAGAATATTAAAGGCAAATTTTTAATTTCTGGTTAAAGTTCTGGTTAACCGTGCCGGGAGTTTACCCGGAATCTGGCTGCCGGTCGACCGAACCGGTCCCTCCGGCAGGAAACACCACCCGAAACTCGGTTCCCTGTCCTTCCTGGCTGACAACAGAGATGCCGCCACCGTGGGCTTCGGCCAGCCGGCGGGCGATGGTCAAACCAAGGCCGATGCCCCCAGTGTACCTGGAACGGGACTTATCAACCCGGTAGAACCGCTCGAATACGTAGGGCAGGTCTTCGGTTGGAATACCCGGACCGTCGTCCCGGACCAACAGCACCGCCCCATCGCCATCGAATCTTGCCCCGATTTCCACTTGGCCCTGCGAAGGGGTATACGAGATGGCGTTGGACAATAGATTCCGGATGATCTGGCTGATACGGCCTTCATCGCCCTGGAGGACCACCGGGCCCGGGGCATCCACCTGCAACGAGACCCCCTTGACCTGGGCCTGCTGCTGGAAAGCCGTCACGGCGCTTCGCACCAGTTGGCTCAGATCACACTCACTGATCTGCAGTTGCAACCGGCCGGACTCTGCCAAAGCCAGATCTTGCAGGTCTTCGATGAGCCTGGTCAGCAACACCACCTCACCCTGCATCGACTCGAGGGTCTCCGGGTCCGGCGTGATGACACCGTCGGATATACCTTCGATATAGCCTCTGATGTTGGTCAATGGGGTGCGTAGCTCATGGGCCAGATCGGCCACCATGTTCCGGCGCAGCTCCTCGGTGCGCTCCAACTCTCCCACCATGTCATTGAACCGGCGGGCCAATTCCCCCACCTCGTCTTTGGAACCTACGTCCGCCCGGGTGGAAAAGTCTCCCTGGGCCACCAGATGGGCCGCCTTTGCCAGGGACTCCACCGGCGCCACCACCCGGCGGGAAAGGAAAAACGTTAGAACCAGGGCCACCGCGACGGCCAATAGACCGCTGAGCACCAGGAGCACGTTCAGCGGAGTACCCGTCGGGTCGATGGACGCTACCGTGGCCGTCGGGGGTCCGGACGGCAGGTCGGGATTTACCATGACGGTGCCCAGATAGCCCTCAGGCCCGGAAACCGGGAACGTTACCCGGCTGGCGATCCGGTTGCTTAAGCGGCGTCCCATCATGATCCGGTGGGTGTCCGCCACCACTATGCCTTCGGTATCGGTCAGAACAACACGCTGTCCGTACATGGCGCCGGCGCCGTCCAACATACCCTGGGCTTCCAGCCAGCTTCGGCGCTCGGCGAATTGTTGGGCTAAAAGACGGCCCAACCTCCGGTTCCGTAAAGCGTCGTCCCGCCCCTGGACCCGCTCGATCTCGGCGTTGGCCGCCCGGCCAGCCATGAAAGCGGTCATTCCCACGGTTATCAGGATAACCACCACCATGCTCAACAATATCTGCAGCCGCAGGCTATATATCAATCACTACCTCGCCGGGACTACCTCACCGGGACTTTCGGGCCGGCCCTACTTCCCCAGCTTGTAGCCGAGCCCGTAGACAGTGCGGATGTATTTCGGTTGATTGGGGTCGGGCTCGATTTTCCGTCTCAGGTTGAGCACGTGAACATCGACGGTCCGGTCAAGTCCGTCATAATCGTACCCCAGGGCCTTATCCACCAGTTGGGTACGGCTAAACAGACGGCCGGGTTCCCGCATCAACACCGCAAGAATGCGGAATTCGGTGGGCGTCAGGTGGGCTTCTCGCAAGTCCACCTTCACTATATGGCGTGCCAGGTCCAGGTTCAGGCCCTCGAAGTCCAAGATTTGGGGGCCGGTCAAATCTTCTTCATCGCCGGTCCGGCGCAAAACCGCCCGAACCCGCGCCACCAGTTCCCGAGGGCTGAATGGTTTGGTGACATAGTCATCGGCCCCCAGATTCAAGCCGTCCAATTTATCCTGCTCGGTACTCAGGGCGGTCAGGACGATGATGGGCACGTCAAACTCGCTGCGAAGGGCGCGGCAAACATCCAGCCCGCTCATTCCCGGCAGCAACAGGTCCAATACAACCAGGTCGGGCGGTGAGGCACGCACTGCTTCCAAACCATCCCTGCCGTCGTAGGAGCAGGCCACATCATATCCGTCCTTTTCCAGGTAAAGGCGCACGATCTCCGCCGTCTTGCGATCGTCCTCCACGATGAGCACCCGTTTACGGATGGCGGGCAAACCGGTCCTCCTGAAAACAAGGCTATTAAAATATTATCCCAGAACCCTTAAGTAATTGTTAAGGCCGCGGGAAATATTAAGATTTGGTGTGATCTACCCCAAACCGCCCAGATCGAACTAGCCTATCAACCCAGTGTAGCTCTGCTCTTCCAAATGTGACGCCACAACGGGGATCAGGGGTACAGGTCCTCATGCCATCGCCGTATACCGAACCCAATAAACAACCAGCCCCCGGATTACCGGGGGCTGGTTAGATTTTTATATGGGTGCCGGGGTGGTACTCGTGGGTCACGACCACCTCGGTGGAGCCGCCCATATCCCGCAATTCAACGGTGACCACCATCTCCCGAGAATCTGCGGACAGGTCAGGACCGTTTCCATCGGGTTGTTCCCACTTCCAGGTGAACACCAGTTTTTCCGGAAGCCCCAC
>JADFPM010000133.1 GCA_022562335.1 Chloroflexota bacterium | reverse complement strand
CAATCTATAAGGCCAGGCAGCAGGGTGGCATCGGGATAATCCAGTGTCTGGTGAGCCGTTGACTGGTCATCAGGCCGGGCTGCCAGGGGTCCACCGGGCGCTTCGACGCCTTGGATGTCTCCCACCCACTGGATGGTGGACCCGTGTATCACCACCGCCTGACCCGTTTTAGGAGGCCCGCCTAGGGCATCAATCAAGTTGCCAGGACGGATGACAGTCCAGGCCGTTTCTGATTCTGGCAAAGGTTTGTCCTCCGGTTAGTCGTGGGGGTTGGAGGGCGCGGTCCCCACACGCGTTGGCCTGAGCCAATGGGGGGATTATAGCTTAACTCCGCTGCCTCAGCATGAGAAACGCCAGCGGGATAGACGACACCAGAATCAGCAAAAGCGCCGGCACCGCGGCCTGGGCGAAAAACGCCTCTGACGCCGCCGCCCATATGGTGGTCGCAAGGGTGTTGAAACCGATGGGGCCCAAGACCACGGTGGCCGGCAGTTCTTTCATCACCAGCAGAAAAACCAGGGCGGCCGCCGAGGCTATTCCGGGTTTGGCCAAGGGTAAGGTGATCGAAGTCAACACCCGCCAGGGAGTGCGGCCCAGGCTGCGGGCGGCCTCTTCCAGTAACGGATTGATCTGCAAGAATGACGTTCGCAGCGCCCCAACAGCCGGTGAAACGAACAACACCACGTATGCCAATATCAGCAACCCCAAGGTCTGATATAGGGGCGTGGCGTAATTGGCGCCGAAAAACACCAAGGCCAGGGCCACGGCAATTCCGGGAAGGGCGAACCCTATATGGGTGATCCGTTCCAGCACCGTGCTGAACAGGCCAGGGTAACGGACGGCCAGCACCACCACCGGCAAAGCGGCGATAACCGCCGCCAGGGCGGCCAGCCCGCCGGCCAATAGGGAGTTTCGGGCCGGGCCCCATAGAAGGACCAACGGCTCGCCGGCGGCAATCCCCCTGACCGCCCAATAGACCAATACCGAGGCAGGCAGGATCAAGCTCACCGACGTGACCACGCCGCATAGACCCAGCGCCGGCCAGCGCCACCGGCCTAGGCGGACCAGCCGGGCCGGTCTTGGGGAGCCCGGGTCACTGCGGTAATACCTGGACCGTCCTCGGCTGGCGAACTCCATCCCCACTATACCCATTGCCATGGCCACCAGCACCAAGGAAAGGGCGGCGCCCAGGGTGCGGTCCAACCCCGACTCGTATTGGACGAAAATGGCCCAGGTAAAGGTTTCGTACCGGAGCAGTGAGACCGCGCCGAAGTCGCTAAGGGTGTAGAGGGCGACCAACAGCCCGCCGGACGTGATCGCCGGGCGGAGCAGGGGAAGGATAACCCGGCGAAAGGTGGCCCACGAACCTTGGCCCAATCCCCGTGAGCTTTCCACCAATGAGGGGTCCATACGCGAAAGGGCCCCGCCCACGGTTAACAGCACGTAGGGGTAACTGAGAAAGGTCAGTGTCAGCCAGGCACCAGGAAAGCCATATATCTCCGGCAGCCGGTCCAGACCGAACAGGGTCTCCAGAAATTGCTGGAGCATACCCTTGGGGCCCAATGCCACGACGACGATGAACCCGGCGACATAGCTGGGTATCACCAAGGGCAGGGCGATGGCCACGCCCCAAACCTTGCGCCAGGGCAGGTCGGTGCGAACGGTTAGCCAGGAAAGGGGCACCGCCAGGGCGATACATCCGGCGGTGACCGTCACCACCAGTATCAGGGTGCGGCCCATGGTCTCCAACACCCTCATTCGGAACAGCAGGTCCCACGCTTCGGTCCCCGCTCCGGCGGTCCGTACCAACAGGTAGGCCGGCGCCAGGATCAAGGCGGCCCCCACGGCCAGACCGGTCAACCATAGCAGGGCGGGAGGACGCCTGCCGGCGTTTGAAAACAGGCGGCTCAACATCGCCCGGCCAGCGGAGGGCGTGCGCCCAAGGGTAGCGGCCTGGCGGTGACTCCCGGAAGCCCCGTCGTCATTCCCGGCGGTCATTCCCAGCGGTCATCTAAGGAAGCAACCCCGTCCGCCGTAACAGTTGTTGGGTGGCTCTGACCCCGGATAATTGATTCGCCGTCAGGCCCGGATTCGGTATCTCCGACAGGGGGACCAACGCGGGGTTTAGGGCCACGCCTTCCGCCAGGGGATATTCGAAGGTCTTATTGGCGAAAAACTCCTGCGCCACCTGGGATAACATGAATCCCAGGAACCGTTCGGCAGCGCTCCGGTTGCCCGATTGCTCCAGGATGCCTGCGCCGGCAACCATGATGATGGCGCCGGGCCCGCCCGCCTTGGGGTGGTAGTTGCGCGCGGGGAAATCGTCACCTTCTTCGGCCAAAAACCGGTGGAGATAGTAGTGGTTCACGAATCCAACATCGATCTCCCCCGACCCCACCGCCGCCACTATGGGAGTATTCTTAGGATAGATCTTGGGTTGGTTGGCCTGGATGCCCTCCAGCCACTCGCCGGTTTTCTCTTCGCCCCAGACCGACCGCATGGCGGTGACCATGGTCTGAAATGATGAGTTGGTGGGCGCCCATCCGATGCGGCCACTCCATTTGGGGTCTATAAAGTCGTAGATGTCTGGGGGAAGGTCGGCTTCGGTCAAAGCATCGGTGTTATATACCACGGTGCGGGCCCGTCCCGAAAGGCCCACCCACCTGCCGGTGGACGAGGACGCCCAGGCCGGCACGCGGTCCAGAATGCTGCTGGGCAATGGGGCCATCATATGCTCCACGGCCGCCAGGCCACCCGGGTCCTGGGCGAAGAATATGTCGGCAGGGGTATTGTCTCCTTCTTCCAACAGCGTGGCCGCCAACTGGGGCGTCCCCGCGTATTTGACCGACGTCTTTATACCGGTGGCCTGGCTGAACTGCTTGATCAATGGCCCCACCAGGGTCTCGCTGCGGCCGGAATAGATGGTCAATTCGCCGGGCGAGTCTCCGGGTCCGCCGGCGCCGCAACCCAAGACGACAGCCATGGCGAGGGTTGCAATCAGGATTTGCAAAGGTTTTTTCATTTGACTGGCCTCCAAACCCAACGATACATGTTGGTACACCAAAAATTATTCGTGCCACATTACTTATTTATATCGTATGCACGAACTCTCCTGGAAAAGGATATGGGACCGCATCTCGCATGTCAACTCGGTTACCATTACGATAATGGTTTGAGACTTGGATTTGCGCTTTCAAGCGCTGTGATCAGGATGGAACGCAACAGGGTCAACAGGGTATGGTAAATAGAAACTGTGTTGACATTAAACTGTCAGATGACTACACTCTTATCCTAGCAATTAGCATATATGTTATTTAAGAATATAGATAAGCGAAAACCGTCCTCCGGGGTTGACCCGGTTGACCCCTTTGATATGGCCGCAAGCAACGGTGATGCCGGACCATCCGTCCCGGCGCTGGAATGCCGGGGAGTGGTCAAGGGTTTTGGCGGCGAACCGGTGATAGACGGGCTTGACCTGGTCTTGGAACAAGGTCAGGTCATGGCGCTGCTGGGCCGCAGCGGGTGTGGCAAAACCACCACCCTGAGGCTGATCGCGGGATTCGAAGACCCCGACGCCGGTGTCGTCTTGATGAACGGCCAAACGGTGTCCGGGCCTGGCGAAAACGTGCCGCCGGAAAACAGGCAGGTGGGAATAGTCCTGCAAGAGGGCGCCCTGTTCCCTCACCTTACCGTGGAACAAAATGTCGCCTACGGCTTGGGCAAGGAATCCCGGGGCAATGGGCGGCGCGATGCCCGAATCCAAGAGGTCTTGGCCATGGTGGGCATGGAGCAACTAAGCCACCGGATGCCCCACGAATTGTCCGGCGGGCAGCATCAACGGGTGGCCTTGGCCCGGGCCCTGGCGCCCCGTCCCCGCGTGCTATTGCTGGATGAGCCTTTCTCCAACCTGGATCCCCGGCTAAGGGAGCAGGTGCGCAAAGACGTGTTGGAAATCCTCAAAGACAGCGGAGTAAGCGCCATCTTTGTCACCCACGACCAGGAAGAAGCCCTTTTCATGGGCGATGTCATTGCGGTGATGAATCAGGGCGCCGTGGAGCAGGTCGGCCAGCCCGAAGAGATATTCCACCATCCAGCCACCCGCTTCGTGGCCGAGTTCATCGGTCTTGCAGACTTCATCCCTGCCTGGAGAGACGGCGATCATCTGGTCACGGAAGTTGGGTCCACCGAATGGCCTGCCTTTGATGGCTATGAAGGCAGTGACGGAATTGACGGCCGATTGGAAGTGATGGTCCGGCCGGATTGTCTCATGTGCCACGCTTCTCAACAGGGCCAAGGGGTCATAACCCGGCGGGAGTTCCGTGGCCCCTTCAACCTGTATCACGTGTCTCTGCCTTCGGGCCATGCGGTCAGATGCCTCCTTTCCCACACCGAAAACTTCTCCGTGGGGACCACCGTATCGGTGGGACTGCGGAACGGGCACGCGCTGACTCCCTTCATAAACGACCGCGCCGCCTGATACCACCGGATTAATTCCGTCGGGCCGCCGGGGCCGTGGGCCTTCGGCCAATAGAAGAGTCCGGCGCTACCCACCTCTGTGATTCATAGGTTTCATGATGCCACGAACAAAGAAAACATCTACAGGAGCAGACGGAGCAGAGAGACGATCGGACCTTGGGAACGAGCGTCTTTCGTCGGGGACCGAGAATTATCTCCTTTGCCTTTACCGTTTGTGGGAAGACTCTGAGACCCCTACCATCACCCAACTCACCGATACATTGAAGCAACTGCCCTCCACCGAAGGTTTGGGCACTTCGGTGCCGTCGGTGTCTGGGATGATTCGCCGAATGCAGCGGCAGGAGCTCGTGGATCTCGGCCCTGACAAGCGCATCCGGTTGACCAAATGGGGATTGGATTGCGGAGTGGATATCGCCCGGAGGCACCGGTTGGCCGAGTGGTTGGTGGTGGAATTGCTGGGTATGGAATTGCGCCAAGCCCATATCGAAGCCCATCGCTTGGAGCACGGCATTTCGCCGGAATTCGAGGAAAAACTGATGGAGCGGTTGGGTCACCCCAAGCGCTCTCCCTTTGGCAGGCCCATACCTCTGCCGGGTCAACCTGAAAAGCCGGTGAACACCAAAACCCTGGATAGCGCGCCACCCCACACCATTTTCACGGTGGACCGGGTGCCCGAGGAAGACACGGAGTTGTTGCAATTCCTTTCCGAAGCGGGAATCGTTCCCGACCAAGACGTTCAGGTGGTGGAGGCAGCTCCGTACCGGGGCGTTTTGATCGTCAAGTCCGCGAAGGACCGGGTGTCGATAGGTTACAACGTGGCCACCCAGATCGTGGTGCGGCCGCGGGACGGCGGCTGACAACCGGTGGTTCGACCACCTGTCTGACCCCTAAGCCTTGTCTACGCCAATAAACTTGATAACGGGCAACTCAGTTAGGCTAAATCCCACCGACCCTCCTTTCCAAAGGGGGGGCGAACTCTCCCCCTTTGGAAAGAGGGGGATTTCCCCCATGACGGTACTTTAAGCGATAGCTTCCAAATCCGTCCCCCTTCAGAAGGGGGACCACAGGGGGTCGGCTCCACCGAGGGGAACGACCTCCCCTAAATCCCCTCCTTCGTAAGGAGGGGACCGAATCTCCCCCTTTCGCAAAGGGGGATTTCCCCGACACAGCGAGGAACCCATGCCAAACCAAGACAACCTGATCCGGTGCCCCTGGGTGGACCTCACCAAGGAAGACTATGTCAGGTATCATGACCTGGAGTGGGGCGTTCCCGTCTACGACGACCGGCTGCTGTTTGAATTCATCACCCTGGAAGGGGCACAGGCCGGTCTCAGCTGGTACACCGTGCTGCGGAAGCGAGAGAACTACCGCGCCCTCTTCGACGGTTTCGACCCGGTGAAGATCGCCGCTTACGACCAGCAGAGGATCGAAGCGTTGCTTTTGGACCCGGGGATCATTCGCAACCGGCAGAAGGTCACGGCGGCGGTGAACAACGCCCAGCGGTTCCTGGAAGTCCAGCGGGAGTTCGGCAGCTTCAGCGATTACATCTGGCGGTTCACCGGCGGCAAGCCCATGGTCAACGAGCTTCGGGAAGCGAGCGATTTCCAGGCCACCACCGCCGAATCCGACGCCATGAGCAAAGATCTAAAACTGCGCGGGTTCAAATTCGTGGGCTCCACCATCTGCTACGCCCACATGCAGGCCACCGGGATGGTCAACGACCACACCATGGACTGCTTTCGACGCCAGCCGATCATCGATCTTTACGACGCTAAATAGTCGCAATGAATAAAGGGAGAAGACCATGACCACCACCGATTGGGGCAGCATATACAAGGAATTGGGCGCCGTGCCGGTGATCAACGCCACCGGCAGCGTCACCATGCTGGGAGGCTCCACCCCGGCCCCCGAGGTCGTAGAGGCCATGGATAGGGCCAACGGCGCCTACGTCCCCATGATGGAGCTGGAAGAGCGGGCGGGGGAGGCCATCGCCAAGATGGTGGACGTGCCCGCGGCCTACATCACCTCGGGAGCGGGCTCGGCGCTGACCCTGGCCACCGCCGCCTGCATGGCCGGGGACGACGACGCCAAGATCCAGCAACTGCCCGACACCACCGGCATGAAGAACGAGATTTTGATCCAGGCCCGCCAACGCTACTGGTACGACCGTTGCCTGGAGCTGGCCGGGGCCAAGCTGGTCCAGTTCGGCACGGTGGAAAGCACATCGCGGGCCGATCTGGAAAACGCCATCGGCCCCAACACCGCGGCGGTCCATTACTACGCCGTGGCCCAGGAGCCCGACCCTCAAGCCCTGTCGTTGGAAGACACCATAGAGATCGCCCACGCCAAGGACGTGCCGGTGCTGGTGGACGCGGCGGGCCAGATCTATCCCCTGGACCTATTCGGCAGCTACGTGCGCATGGGGGCCGATTTCCAGTGCACGGCCGCCAAATACCTGGGCTCCACCCAGTCCACCGGGCTGGCGTTCGGCAGCACGGAGATGATACGCAAGCTGGCCCTCCAGTCCTTCGTCAGCTACGAAGGCAGGCGCATCCGGGGCGTGGGGCGTCCCCACAAGGTGGACCGGCAGGAGATGGTGGGCGTGGTGGCGGCGGTGCGGCGCTGGATGACCCTGAACCACGAAGAACGTTTGGCCGACGCCGAGGAAAAGTGCCGCAACATGCTCACGCCCCTGCAGGGAATACCGGGCGTCAAGGTAAGCCTGAGTGACAACATAATCGGCCACCAGCCCTATGGTGTAACCCTGGAGGTCGACACCGCGGTGACCGGCATGACGTGCCAGGACCTGGTGGACAAACTGAAGGCCGGCGACCCGCCCATCTGGACCAGGGTTAGGGAGGGCGATAACTGGATAATCCTC
>JADFPM010000132.1 GCA_022562335.1 Chloroflexota bacterium | reverse complement strand
TCCATGTCCACCCAGTAGCCGATGCGGTCGGTCATGACCTCCCACTCTTTGACGTAGCGGAAGACGCTTTCGCGGCACTGCTGGTTGAACTTTTCGATGCCGTATTCTTCGATATCCCGTTTGCTGGTAAGGCCCAGCTCCTTCTCCACCTCCAGCTCCACCGGCAGTCCGTGGGTGTCCCAACCGCCCTTGCGCAGGCACCGGTAGCCCTTCATGGTGCGGTAACGGCAGATCACGTCCTTGAACACCCGGGCCAGCACGTGGTGGATGCCGGGGCTGCCGTTGGCGGTGGGAGGCCCCTCGAAGAGCATGAACAGGGGGCCGTCTTCCCTTTCGGTCTCGGTGCGGTGGAATATGTCCTTGTCTTTCCAAAGTTGCAGGACGTTGGCTTCCATCTCGGGGAAGCTGACACGGCTGGAGACGGGGTTGAACATGTAAGGCAAACCTCGAGACCGGTGATTGGGATTTTTCAATACCGGCACGCACGGGTCATTATACCGCAACAAGTGTCGAGGGCAGGGGCGATCTAATCAGGCCAACATGAGGACAGTGGAGGGCTCAAAGGGTCTATGCTAATATCGGTTCATCCGAGTTTCAGCCTGGCCACCACCAGCGTTTCGCTGGCTTCGTCGGCAACGAGCCCGAAGGCTTCCAGCGCGTGCCTGCCGAGGGCCGGACGGCTGCCGATATCTCCAAAAACGCACACGGTGGTGCGCTCCTGGCCTTCCAAACGGACCCTGATCTCGGCAAACTGAACCTCTTTCTGGCCGCCTCCCACTATCTGGAATACCTGGCTCCAGGCTGGCTCGATCCCCAGCATGGTCAATACCGGTGCGGGAAAGACGGTATAGGTGATGTGGGCGTCCATTTGGGCGATCAACCACTGGAATCTGGAGCGGTCGGCAGGTCCAATTTCAACGGGGAGATGAAATTGGGGCATGATTTCGTCAATCCTATCGCAAGAATTTTCGGCCAATTCAGCTTCACCCCCACCCCTGCGCCGCGATTTCATCGGGGTCAGGACAGGCTTAACATTACGTCGCTCATTTATAGCCTCATGAATAGCCGCAACATTCCCCATGGCCGGGGAAATATCCGATTTTGGGATATTAGCAAACCTAATCGCATAATTCAACTATATTTATTACGTTTTCTGGGGTCGGGTGCTCACCGAGACAATTTACCACGACGCTTACGTTCAGTTTCTGGCTAAAATCCGGCAAGCCAGACTAGATGCCAAATTGACTCAGGAACAGGTGGCCCGTTTGCTTGGCAAGCCGCAGTCCTTTGTCTCAAAGGTGGAGTCTGGAGAACGCAGGCTGGACTTTATTGAACTCCAGGTTCTAGCCCGCATCTTCCGGAAACGGCTCTCCTATTTTCAGGGAGATTTCCCATGATTAGCCATGAATTTGTGGCAGGAAAGCCGTGACTCGCCCGGCGCTTTCTTGGCCAATGGCGTAGGCACCGAGTTCAACTTATCATCGGACAACCAAGCAGGGGTTACCCCAGAATCAACTTTGCTTCCACCAGCGTTTCACTGGCTTCGTCGGGAACGAGCCCGAAGGCCTCCAGGGTGTGCCTTCCCAGGGCCGGCCGGATGCCCGGCTCTCCAAAGACGCACACCGTGGTGCGCTCCTGGCCTTCCAGCCGAACCCTGATCTCGGCAAGTTGGACCTCTTTTTGGCCACCTTCCTCAGCCTGGAATACCTGGCTCCAGGCTGGTTCGATCCCCAGCATGGCCAATACCGTAGCGGGAAAGACAGCGTAGGTGATGTTGGCGTCCATTCGGGCGATCAATCTCTGGAACCTGGATCGGTCGCCGGGTCCTATTTCAACGGGTAGGTGAAATGGGGGCATGATTTTTCATTCCTGTCGCAAACCGGATTCCCTCGAAACGATTTCACCCCAACACTAACCCTCCCCGAAAAGGGGATGGCGCAAGTCCCTTCCCTCCTGTGGAGGAAGGTCAGGATCGGGGTATGAGCCGTTGATCTGAGACTATTTAGGCTGAGGGCTAAACCCACAGTTTGTAGAAGTGATTGAGGGGTCCGTGGCCCTGGCCCAGGGGGAATGAATGGCGGATGGCTTCAGTAACGTATTCCTTGGCCTGGGCCACCGCGTCGATCACGTCCAGATCTTGAGCCAGGCCGGCCGCTATGGCCGACGCAAAGGTGCATCCGGTGCCGTGGGTGTTGGCGGTGTTTATCCTTGGTGAGGTGAACTCTTGAAACCGGGACCCGTCGTAGAAAAGGTCGGTGGCGGGGCCTTCCAGGTGGCCTCCCTTCACCACCACGCCCCTTGCGCCCATATCGAAGATGCTCTGGGCCGCCCGTCTGACGTCTTCCGGAGTGGTGATCTCCGAGCCGGTTAGCGTTTCCGCCTCGGGAATATTGGGGGTCACCACGGCGGCAAGGGGGATCAGCAGGGCTTTAAGGGTGCCGACCGCATCTTCCCGCAGCAGGGAATCGCCGCTTTTCGCCACCATCACCGGGTCCACCACCAACCGTTGGACCTGATGCCGGGTCATGGCCTCGGCCACGCATTCGATGATGGCCGTCGATGAAAGCATGCCGGTTTTTACGGCGTCGGCCCCTATATCGCCCAACACGGCATCTATCTGGGCCGAGATGATCTCGGTGGGAACCTCATGGATGGCCGTCACTCCCAATGTATTTTGGGCGGTGATGGCGGTCAGGGTGGAGGTGCCGTAAACCCCCAGGGCGGCGAAGGTTTTCAGGTCGGCCTGGATTCCGGCCCCGCCGCCGGAGTCCGAGCCGGCGATGGTCATTGCCCTGGGGACGTATCTCAGACCGGCCATTCTTCCTTCCGGTAGGCCATCTCCCAGAATAAGAACTCGTAGCGCAAAATGTCGATGAAAATCTGCTGTAGACGGTTTTGGTGGGTTGGAGAGATGGCCGCCTGGTCTACGGTCTCCCGCAGCCAGTCTACAAAGCCGGACATGCCCGGGCTGGTGTGCAGGTCGATCCAGGTCTGATAGTAGTGGTTGTCCGGCCGTTTGCCGGCGCCGGACAAACGTTGGGCCCAGTCTAAATAGGGCCATTCCACGGCCAGCAGGGTGGCCACCACGTCGATGTACTCGCCGGAGTAGGCGATGCTGCGCAGGAAGCCGCTGTAGCCAAGGGTTGTGGGCCGGTATTGTAGGTTTGCCACGTCCTGGGCCGACATGCCCCGCCGGCGAAATTCTTCTTGGAACAGGCCCTCTTCCCCGCCCAAGCCCAGATGCAGGAACTCGACCAGCCGGCGAGCGGCGCTGAAGTCCGGCGCTTTGGCGGTGGCCAGGCTCAACAAAATGGACCAGTCTTTCAGGAAGAGGTAATCCTGGTCAAAGTACACCTGGAATTTGTCGGAGGTAAGGGTGTTGTCACCCAGTTCGGTGACGAAGGGATGGGACACCACCTTTTCCCAACGGTCACCGGTACCCGCCTTTAGCTCATCGCTCAGGCCCATACGCCTTTAGGCCTCCCTGAAATGCCGTGCCGCACCGGTCCAATTTGGGAACCGGACCGGTGTTGCGTGCTAAGACTCCAGACCCGTGGCCGCAACGTGGTCACAGATCGGGGGGCGCGGGCGTAAGGCTGATCGAATCGGGCCTGGAGACGGGGTCATCCCGTCCGTCGTCGGTCAGGAAGCCGATGGGGATGCCCGGTAGTGTTTCTATATGCATCCCGGTGCTGACCCCAATCTCCAGTGATAAGCGCGCCACGGCGTCATTGTCGTCGGCCTCGACCATCATCAGGTAATCGTAACGGCCCAAAACCGCGTATTGGCCCAGGATCTCGGCCCCGGCGATGGAAACCCTCCGGGCGGCTTCCACCACCAGGTTGCGGTCGCTGTGGACCTTGGTCCGCCCTTCGGTGGTAAGTGTTCCCAACAGAAAATACAGAGACATAGACACACCAAATCCGGCAATCGTCCAGCCTTGATGCGTGCCAGTATAACACCCCTGTTTCCCCATTTACGGCGCGGAGAAGACCTTCCGGCCGGCACTTTATAGGCGGCGTACGGGTTTCGGCCTTTGACCGGCCGCCGGTTTCCGTGCACCCGGGTTATGAGTGACGGCTGAAACCGATCATTGCTGGGCGGCCTCTACGAACTCATTGGTGAAGGCCGCGCTGGTGTCGATGGGGTCTTTGATCAGCCCGTTGGCGTACATCCAATCGCCGAAGGTGGACCACTTTTCCAAGGTTTGCCAGCCCACGCGGCCTCCTTCGGTCCATAGAGGTGCGATGACTTGAATGCCGGGGCGCTCGATGGCCTCGTCCACCTCCCCTTTCGTCGCGGCCAGCAGGGTATCCACCGCGGCGTCGGGATCGGCCGCGGCGTCGGCGTATCCTTTCATCAACGCGCGGACCAGCCGCCGGACCACGTCGGGCTTCTCCTTCAGCATCTTTTCGCTGGTGACCAGGACGAGTTCATAGTAGTCTGGCACCCCCCACTCTTCCATCCGCATGATATTCACCGGGTGCCCCTGGTTCTCCATGAGAAAAGACTCGTGGCTGAAGTAGCAACCGATGCAGGCGTCGACGGTTCCGCTGATCAATACCTCGGCCAGGTTGAAGCCCACGTTGATCAACTCCACCTCTTCCAGGCCCCCCTCCACGCCGTCGGCCTTAAGCATGGTGTCCAGCAAGGGCTCGTTAAGGGGAATGCCGGGATAGCCGATCTTTTTGCCCACCAATTCGCTGGGGCGGGTGATTCCCGAGCTCTTCAGGGTCTGCACAGAGTTCAAGGGATGCTGTACCAGGGCGGCGACGGAAACCACTGAGACCCCCTGGGCCCGGGCCATCAGCAGGTCGGGTTGATAGTTGATGCCGAAGTCGTCGGCGCCTGCCGCCACCGTCTGATTAACGGTAGACGGGTCCACCGGAGTGTAAAAATCAACTTCCAGATTCTCGTCGGCGAAGTATCCTTTTTCTTGCGCGACGAACAGGCCGGCGTGGTTGGCGTTGGGATACCAGTCCATGGCCAGCCGGACCTTCACAATCTCTTGCTCCGCCCCGTTTTCCTGTCCGCCGCATGCCGCGGTCAATAACATAGCGGCAGCCACCACCAGGACCAAAACCCACGATTTCCTACCTAACATAACTACCCTCCGCCAAGTTTGATGATTGATCCCGTGCCCAGCACGATCTTTCAGACGTCGATCACTCGTCTCCCGCCGCGTTTCGGCGGCGTTCGTTGTGATACCAGGGCAGGAGAGCCCGCTCCAAGGCCCCGGCAATGAGAAACAAGCCTATGCCCATCAGGCTCAACAGCACCACCGTGGCGTACACTCGCTCTGACAGGAATTGGGATTTGGACCGGATGGCCAGGTAGCCCAGCCCTTCGCTGGAACCTACCCATTCGCCGATGACCGCGCCGATGACGCTTACGGTCACGGCGATCTTGATGCCCGAAAACAGGAACGGCAGCGACGCGGGGACCTGTACCTTGCGAAATACCTGCCACCGGTTAGCGCCGAGGGTCCGGAGCAGATTGATGACGTCGGGGTCGGCCGACCTCAGCCCGTCAACCGTATTGACCACAATCGGAAAAAAGGAGATCAGCGCGACGACGATGACCTTGTGTTGGATGCCGTATCCCAGCCAAATCAGCAACAGGGGGGCGATGACGATTATGGGGATGGTTTGGGAGGCGATGACCGAAGGATAAATCACCCGCTCCAGGGTCCGGGATAGGGCGATCAGCCAAGCCAATAGCACGCCGATGACCAGCGCCACGGCCAGGCCGATGAGGACCTCCTCCATCGTTACCCAGGTGTGGCCAAGCAACATTCCCCGGCTGGTCCACAACTCGACGCCGATGGACGATGGCGCAGGCAGCTTCCAATGGGGTATGTCGTTGGCGGCAACCACCCACTCCCAAAGGGCCACCATAGCCACCACAATGAGCAACGCGGGCAGCCAATTCTGCCACCCTTTCAGCTTATCCCGGATTGCCCACCCGCCGGAACCGGAGCGGTCCCAGCCGGCGTCCCCTTCGCGGTGTTCTTCTTCTACGGCCACGTATCTGCTCCCACTTTACCTTTCTCTTCCCGCAGTGCGGCCAGCAATCTGGCTTTTAAAGAAGTGAACGGCGGGCTGGTGACTGCCTCGAAATCCCGGGGCCGGGGCAGGTCCACGTCCAGGATCATCTTGACTTTTCCCGGACGGGAAGTGAGCACGTAGACCCGGTCGGACATCAAGATGGCCTCGTCCACGTCGTGGGTGATCAGGACTATGGTGCTGTTCATGGAGTCCCACAGGTTCAACAACCACTCCTGCATCTCTATGCGGGTAAGGGCGTCCAGCGCGCCGAATGGCTCATCCAGCAGGATTATCTCGTGGCCCAGCAACATGGTGCGAAGGAAGGCCGCCCGTTGGCGCATGCCCCCGGAAAGGGCGTAGGGGTACAGGTCTTCAAACCCGCTTAGCCCAAAGGATTCGGTAAGTTCCAAAGCCCGTATCCTGGCCTGCCGCCGGGAGACACCGTTCAGTTCCAATCCGAGGATGGTGTTGTCCAACACCGTGCGCCAGGGAAGCAACAGGTCCTTTTGCTGCATGTAGCCAACCCGGCCCAGCCTGGGCTGGTCTGGGCCGCCATCCCCGCCATTCAGTGATACGGACCCGCTGTCCGGCTGGTCCAGGCCGGCGATGATGTTCAGCAGGGTGCTTTTGCCGCAGCCGCTGGGGCCGATGATGCTGACGAACTCCCCTGGTCCCACCGCCAAGTCCACGCCCGCAAGAACGGATTCCCGTTTTCCTCCGATTTTGAACGACTTGTGGAGGGATTCGATCCGGAGTTTGGGTTCGGGATGATTCAGCTCTGGCATGTATGGCATTCAGGCTATATCCAAAAAGACCGTTTTTGACGTCAAAATAGTAAAAGGCCGCCGAGAAGCGGGTTCGGCGGCCAATTTAAGCCTATATACCATTGCCCGATTCCCTCCGCTGGCATTACCCAGGTCAGGTTCACAGGGTCGCTCCGATGGATCGGAGCCTCTCAGCCCGGTAAAACCGAGCTCCCCTACGCGCGTCAGCCTTTTCAGTTGTTAACGACCGCCATTATAGAAAGCCTGCCGTATGTGTCAATGTGGCCCTCCTCAGGCGCAGCCGGAGGCTTGGTGGCGGCGTGATCTTTCTTGACAATGTCAGGCGTGGCGCAATACAATTCGGCCAAGTTAAACCTCGTGCACCGCCATTATGGCGGTATCCATTCTCCAGATATCCCGGCCTCGACACTATGGCCCAAAAGCGGGCTTTTTTAAGGAGGAGGAAACAATGTACAGGTGGCCAAAGGTAAATTACAAAGAAGAGGGCATGCGCGAAGGCATGCAGATCGAGGATGCCGAGATTTGG
>JADFPM010000131.1 GCA_022562335.1 Chloroflexota bacterium | reverse complement strand
ATCCTTTAGCCGGGCAACCAGGCGCCTGTCGCTGGAATCACTCACCTCGCGGCGGTGAGATCAGCCCGGCGAATGGCGCTCTTCGTATCTGGTGGTGATGGCCTGTTCGGCCCTTTTGCTATGGCCGGCGATAAAGGTTTCCAGACGCCGGATCTCAGCGGCGCTTTCGGCGTCTTCCTCGTCTTTTTCAAGTGAAGCACGCACCCGCTGGCGCAGACTTTGCAGCGATTGCCGGGCCTCGTCAACCTGCTTCACCAGTTCCAGGGCTTGGAGCTCTTCCAAAGCTGATTTCTTGATCTCCAACACCCTCCGCCGGTTGGCCACGGCATCGTCCAGGCGTTCTTCGATCTCACCCATGGCGGAAAGGGACGATTCCAGGCCGGTCTTGCCATAGACGACCTGCCGGGGGAGACGGCGCAATTGGGTGCGGAACTGGCTGATCAGCGTGTCCAGTTGGCGTTCCTTGTTCTGTATCTCAGCCAGGCTCATACGCAGGGTGGCCATGGCATTCTGTAACTGGGAAAAAGCCACGAAAAGAGCCTTCCTCCGGGCCCGCCTTCGATCCAAGGATCAGGCTGCCGTACGGTTTCAGGAAGCAGTTTTAAGAAGCGCTGAATCCCACCTTGGGCAGGACCGTTTTCAGCGCCTCGACCACCTCTTCTATGTCCTCCTGGACAACGTAACCCAGATGGCCGATGCGGAAGATATCGGTGGCGAGCTTACCCTGGCCCGCCGCAAGCACCACGTTCTCGTCGCTGCGCATCAGGCCCATCAGCTTGCCGTGGTCCACACCCGCGGGCATCTTGATGGCGGTGACCGTGTTAGACGCGTAGGTCTCGTCTTCCGCTAATAGCTCCAAGCCCAGGTTTTTCATGCTTTCCCGGGTGTACTGGGCAATACTGGCGTGACGCTCGTACACGTTTTCCAGCCCCTCGTCCAGGATATTGTCCAGGGCCTGGGATAACCCGTACATGGCCGCAACGGCGGGGGTGAAGGGGGTCTGGCCCCGCTCCAGATAACTCTTGGCGGATGCAAGATCGAAGTAGAACCGGGGCATGGAGGCAGTTTGCTGGGCCTCCCAAGCCGCCTCGCTCACGCTGATGAAAGCAAGTCCAGGAGGGATCATGAACCCCTTTTGAGACGCCGTGCCCACCATGTCGCAGTCCCAGCCGTCCACCGCCAGGGGGATGCATCCCAGGCTGCTGACGGCGTCCACCAGCAGCAGCTTGCCGAATTCTCCCTTCACCACGGCTGCCATCTCCGCCAGGGGGTGGGTTATGCCGGTTGAAGTCTCGTTGTGGGTGACCATAACGGCCTTTACGCTGGGGTCGTCCCTCAGGGCCCGGCGGATGGCGTCGGGGTCCACCGCCGCTCCCCACTCGAACTCCAAGACCTTCACATCGGCCCCGTAGGCCCGGGCCAGGTCGATGAACCGGTCGCCAAAGGAACCGGCCGTGGCGGCCACCACCTTGTCTCCAGGCGAGAGGGTGTTGACGATGGACGCTTCCAGCGCGCCGGTGCCCGAGGCGGTGAGGATAAAAAGATCGTTCTGGGTCATGAATACTTGCTTGAGCTGGTCCGTGACCCGGCTGATCATGTCTCTGAACTCGGGTCCCCGGTGGTTTATCATCGGGTTGGACATGGCCTCGACTATGTCATCGGGCACCGGCGTGGGTCCGGGAGTCCTGAGGTTCTGCCTGGGCATTTTCACCGATGCCGCCTCCACTGTTTCTGTCATCTTTGCGCCTGGATTCCCAGCCGGGAGAACGCAAATAAGGGCAAAAAATATCGCTGGACCGCCAGCGGTATGAAAATTATATCACCTGCATTTGCGGCTGACCACGGCGCCAATTCCAATGCACATGGGCGGTTCGGCCCGATTTGACGGTACCGGCAGCAACAATCGAAAGCCTTATAATCAGAGCCCAGCCTTTGTTCGCCACAGCCCACCAATTTTTGGTCACCCCATGGACAACACAGGCGCTGATCATGCCTGCCCCGCCGTTTCAAACCCCAACGGACCCCGGCGCATCCAACCAGATAGTAAGCGCCAAACGGCGGCCGGGGCATAGCCCAGAGGAAAGCTGGCGATCATGACGAAAGGTTAGATTAGGAGAAAGGGCGTGGATAAGTTCGATCTGATCGTAATAGGATCAGGGTCCGGCCTGGAGATCTCAGCCGAGGCTTCGGACCGTGGGATGTCGGTGGCCATAGTGGAGGAAGGCCCCTTCGGCGGTACCTGCCTGAACCGGGGTTGCATCCCCTCCAAGATGCTGATCCATTGCGCCGACGTGGTGGAAACGATCAAGAATGCCCATCTGTTTGGAATAGAAGCTCACCTCGGGAAAATAGATTGGGACTTCATCATCAAACGCACTTACGAAGAGATCGACCAGGACGCCCAAGCCATCGAAGAGGGCAACCGAAACTCCTCGAATATCACCGTTTTCAAGGGCTCGGGCCGGTTTGTGGCCGACAAGACCCTGGAGGTCAACGGGCAACAGATCACCGCGGAAACCATTCTCATCGCTGCGGGGACCCGGCCTTGGGTCCCATCCATACCCGGCCTCGATAAAGTTCCCTATATCACTTCCGATCAGGCGTTGCGGCTTCCTCAACAGCCAAAGCGGATGGCCATCGTCGGCGGCGGGTATATCGCCGCCGAGTTGGCCCACTTTTTCGGCACGTTGGGAACGGAAGTCACCCTCATACACCGCAGATCCACCATGCTCCGGGAAGAGGATGAGGAAATAGCCAAGCGTTTCACCGAGGTTTATCAGAGGCGGTTCAATCTGCTGCTCGATTCCCAGGTGTCAGAGGTCTCGTCCAAAGACGGCGGGATCTCCTTGAAGGTATCGGTGGATAATGACGGTGAAAAACACTCGGTGGAAGTTGCCGTGGATATCCTGCTGATGGCCACGGGCCGGGCGCCAAACACCGACCTGCTAGAGGTGGCCAACACCGGGGTAGAGGTGGACAGCCGGGGATACATCAAAACCGACAAGTTCCTGGAAACCAACGTGCCCGGGATTTGGGCGTTGGGCGACATAGTGGGTAAATACCTGTTGAAACACAGCGCCAATCTAGAGGCTTCCTACGCCGCAAACAACATCTTCCACTCCTCACACAAAGAACCGGTGGACTACCGGGCCATGCCCCACGCCATATTCTCCTCCCCCCAGGTGGCCAGCGTGGGCCTGACCGAGGATTTGGCCACCCGCATGGACATCGAATACGTGACCTCAACCTATAACTATTCGGACACCGCCTACGGTTCCTCCATCGGGGACCTGGACGGTTTCGTCAAAGTGCTGGCCCATCCCGAGACCCGGGAGATCCTGGGTTGCCACATCATCGGCGCCGAAGCTTCGATATTGATCCAAGAGGCGGCCAATGCCATGCGGCTTGGTCTGCCCACCGACGCGATCACCCAGTCGATCTACGTGCATCCGGCGTTGCCCGAAGTGGTGCAACGGGCATTCGCCCAGTTGCCGTGACGGTTTGGCGCAGCAGGGAGATCAGCCTATGACCACAGCCGGCCCAACCACCCTGGTTATCTTTGGCGCCAGCGGCGATTTGACCCACCGTAAGCTGATCCCTGCCCTTTGCAACCTCCACCGCAAGGGAAGGCTCCCTCAGGACCTGAAAATCTTAGGCGTCGCACGAAGCGCCAAAACCGATGCAGAGTTTCGGGACTCCTTGTTTCAAGGCGGTGTCCGAACCGCGGATATGGGTCCCAGCCCAGAGGAATGGCAAGCCTTCGCTTCTAGGATATTTTATGTGCAGGGCGACGTGGCGTCCGCCCCCGGATTGGAAGGCTTGCAGGCCAAGCTCGGCGAGCTAGAAGCCCTGGCAGATGGAAATGGCAACCGGTTGTACTACCTGGCGCTGGCCCCGTCGTTATACGAACCCGCCGTGAATAACCTGGGCTCGCTGGGCATGGCCCGCGAGCCTTCCAGTCAATCTTCCGGTCAATCTTCCGGTTGGCGGCGTGTGGTGGTGGAAAAACCCTTTGGCGTCGACTTGGCGTCGTCCAAACGGCTAAACGATTTGATGCAGGCGGTTTTCTCGGAACACCAGGTTTACCGCATCGACCATTATCTGGGAAAAGAGACGGTCCAAAACATCCTGGTGTTCCGTTTTGCCAACACCATCTTCGAGCCCCTCTGGAACCGGAACTACATAGACCACGTCCAGATCACCGTCGCCGAAACGGTGTCGGTATCCCAGCGGGGGGATTACTACGATCAGGCAGGGCTGCTGCGGGACATGATCCAAAGCCATATGCTTCAACTACTGTCATTGATCGCCATGGAGCCGCCGTCCAGCTTCGACGCGGATTCCCTCCGCGACGAAAAAGTAAAAGTGCTCAGAGCGGTTCGCAAGATCCAACCCCAGGACGCTCACAGCCACGGGGTGACGGGCCAATACCAAGGCTACGGCAGCGAGCCGGGAGTGGCGGCTGGATCAAGAACGCCCACATTTGCCGCTTTGCGTCTCTTCATCGATAATTGGCGCTGGCAGGACGTGCCCTTTTATCTACGTTCAGGGAAGGCATTGGCGGAAAAGACCACGGAGATCATCGTTCAATTCCGGTGCCCGCCCCACCTCATGTTCCCCATGGCTCAAGGCGCGGACCTGCCGGCTAACACGCTGTCCATCTGTGTGCAGCCTGATGAAGGATTCCACCTTCGGTTTCAGGCCAAGGCCCCGGACACCTGGTTCCAGTTGCAACCGGTGGACCTGGAGTTCCATTATCAGAACGCCTTTGGAGATCAGGCGAATCCAGACGCTTACGAACGTCTATTGCTCGATGCGTTGACCGGAGATGCATCCCTGTTTGCCCGCAACGACGAGATCGAGCAGGCGTGGATGATCGTGGACCCATTCATTACTGGATTTACCGCGGACCAGGCACCGCCGCCGGCGGAATATCCTCTCGGATCTTGGGGGCCCCGGGAGGCGGATGCCTTCATCCAACGGGACGGGCGAAAATGGTTGCGAGGTTGCGGCGGCCACTGAATGGCCTTGGTCTCATTGCAAGAATGGTTCGACAAGCTCACCACGAACGGGCACGCAGAACCATCTCCGTTCGTCCTGAGCTTGTCGAAGGATGGCCCATTTTGGATAGACGATTTTGAGATGTATTCCAGACCAGGGATAACGAATCCATGAGCTATAACCCCATCAGCGATTACGGCCTCATTGGCGATATGCACTCTTGCGCCTTAGTCTCGAAGGCTGGTTCAGTGGACTGGTGCTGCCTGCCGCGATTCGATGGCGCCGCCGTGTTCAGCCGGCTTTTGGACCACAACCAAGGAGGATTTTATGAGATCGCTCCTTCCGGCCTCAGGTCCATACAGCGCCGTTACCTGCCGGGCACCAACGTTTTGGAGACGACGTTCCACACGGATACCGGCGTCGCCACCCTCACCGATTTCATGCCGTTGCATGGTCACAGTAGTCCTACCGTGCCGTTGGAAATAGCCACGGGGCAGAGGATCTCCCGAATCTTGGAATGCACTGCGGGCAACGTGGCATTTTCCATGGGCTGCTATCCCCGCTTCGACTACGGGACGATAATCCCCCATGCAGTGGCCAACGACCCCCACAATGGATTTGCCCACGGCGGCGCCGAAGGTCTGTCCTTCTATTCTTCTCTCCCCATGACCGTGGCCGGCGACGGGTTCCAGGTTGAAGGCCGGTTGAGCGAAGGCCAGAAATTTCATACCGCCATCACCAACCAAACCTCCTTCACCCACAGGGGTGACCATGTGGACGCCGGCCGGCTGGATGAAGAATTAGCCCAAACCGTGTCCTTTTGGCGGGAATGGTCGGAGATTTGCACCTACAAAGGCCCGTACCGGGATGATGTCCTTCGCAGCGCATTGGTTTTGAAAGCGCTGACCTATGCACCCTCTGGAGCTCTCGTGGCGGCGGCCACCACTTCCCTGCCTGAGACCATTGGAGGCTCCCGAAATTGGGACTACCGCTTCACCTGGCTGCGCGACGCCGCCTTCGCCCTGTATGCCCTGTCGATCGTCGGTTACAACCAAGAAGCCCATGCCTACAAGCAATGGCTGGAGTGGAGCACCGCGGGAAGGGCCCGAGACCTGCAGGTGATGTACGGTTTGGGGGGTGAACGGCGCCTGACCGAGATAGAGCTGCCTGAGCTTGAAGGATACCGCCGTTCCCGGCCGGTACGCGTCGGCAACGCCGCCTACGCCCAGTTCCAGTTGGACATCTACGGCGAGGTGATGGATTCGGCCCACATCTACCGCAAATACGGCGGAGAGATCGATCCCGAATTCTGGGATTATCTGAGGCGGGTGGCCCAGTTCGTCGTGGACCATTGGCGAGAGCCCGACGACGGCATCTGGGAGACCCGGGGAGGACGCCGCCACTTTGTGTTCTCCAAAGTGATGTGCTGGGTGGCCCTGGACCGAGCGGTGAAGGCCGCCGTGGAATTGGACCTGCCGGGGGACGTAGGTCTATGGCGCCAGGTCAGGGATGAGATCAAGGCAGAGGTGATGGCCAAGGGGTACGACGCCCAACGGGGGGCGTTCGTGCAGTCTTACGGCAGCAAAAATCTGGACGCCGCCAATCTAATGCTCCCCTTGGTAGGGTTCATCAACGCCAAAGATCCTCGCATGAAATCTACGATAGAGGCGGTCCAACGGGAATTGACCTCGCCCCAAGGGTATGTCTACAGGTACCGGGATTACGACGATGGCTTGGGGGGAACCGAAGGTATTTTTACCATTTGCACCCTTTGGTTGGCGGATAACCTGATCGCCCTGGGCCGGGTGGATGAAGGCCGGGAGTTATATGAACGGTGTCTCGGCTGCTGTAATGACCTGGGTCTGATCAGCGAGGAGATCGACCCGGAAACCGAACAGATGTTGGGTAACTTTCCCCAGGCCTTTTCCCACATGGCGCTGATCAGCACCGCGGTGCGATTGCTACGGGCCGAGGAACACACCTAAATGTCGCCGATGAGATTGCCGCCGTCACGGGTAAACCCCTTGTGCGATCATCGGCCAAGATACACCGAATTCCAGGCGTGAGCGTGCTATAATTGGCCCATGACATCCCCTAACTCCGCAGGCACGCCCGACGTGCTGCAAGGACTGAACCCGGCGCAAAAAGAGGCCGTCGAAACCATCGACGGCCCCTTGCTTATCATCGCCGGTCCCGGCAGCGGCAAGACCCGGGTCATCACCCACCGCATCGCCTACCTGGTGCGCGATTGCCAGGTCAACCCCCGCCGGATCATGGCGGTCACCTTCACCAACAAAGCCGCCCGGGAGATGCGTAACCGGATGGACCGGCTGGTCGGTCCCCGCAGCGAGAGCTTGACCCTGGGCACCTTCCACTCCTTCTGCGCCAGGATGCTGCGCACGGACGGCAGCTACCTGGGCCTGCCCACCAACTAC
>JADFPM010000130.1 GCA_022562335.1 Chloroflexota bacterium | reverse complement strand
AATGATATCCAGAAGCGCTTGCGGGTCGGCGCCCAGCTGGACACCCAAATTGAAGCCCTCCGCAGCAACAACGATGTTGGTTATCAACACGGCGTTGTTGACTATCTTGAACACGTTGCCCATACCGGATGCTCCCACATGGACTACGTTGCTTCCCATTGCCTGGAAGACAGGGAGAGATTCTTCAAAAACCGACCTGTCTCCACCCACCATGATGGATAGTTTGCCCTGCGTAGCCCGATCAGCTCCTCCGCTGACAGGGGCATCAAGAAACCTCGCTCCTTTGAGGCTGGCTGCTTCGGCAATTTTCTGTGACGTGGCTGGTCCGCCCGTACTATGGTCCACCAATATCTGGCCGCTACGGGCATTGGCAACAATACCATCGGCGCCCAGAAATACTTGCTCCACCGTCGGCTCGTCTGGAAGGCAGGCCAGCAAGGTATCCGTGGTTTCAACGATTTCGGCGATAGAAGAGGCTGCCTTGGCCCCAAGAGCTACCATTTCCTCCACTTTGCCTTGGCTCCTGTTAAGGACTGTCAAGTCGAAACCCGCTGTTAGCAAGGTTTTCGCCATGGGCATGCCAATATTGCCAAGTCCGATGAATCCCACTTTCATAACTACCTCCCTTGCGCCAACAGATTGCGCGATGTCGGTATACATCGCCAGAATAAGCTCCTGTGGCGATGTTGTCACTCTGTAATCCTCTCTCCATGGATTACGACCTTGGATTCCGGCCTTCGCCGGAATGACGAGCCCCAAACTGCTACACTGCCGACCTTTCCGGGTCAGTTGCCTTGCAAAATAAAGTCGGAAATCCGTTCCCCGATCATCATCGTGGTTACGTTGGTGTTGGCCCGGATGCAGTCGGGCATGATGGAGGCGTCAACAACCCGTAGACCCTCCAGACCATGTACGTTTCCGTACTGGTCAACCACCGCCATCGGGTCCGACGCCGGCCCCATCTTACAGGTGCCGGAGATGTGTTGGGAGGTTGAGACGTTTTGCAATAGCCAGGCGTCCAAAGTGTCATCGGATGCCAGGTCGTCGTCGGTGGGGGCTATCCGCCGCTTGACGATGTTTTTGTGGGAATCGTGCTGGGCAAAATCGACGCAAAGGCGCACCGCCTCCCGCATCCGCTCCCGGTCCCAGGGCTCTTCCAGATAATGGTAGTTCAGGTTGGGCTGGACCGACGGGTCGGTGGAGGCCAGTGTAAGCTCTCCGGACCCCACGGCCAGTTCCAAGATGCAGGTGAACCTGACTCCCTCGGCCTCCAGCGGGTCGCCGGCGATGGGCGAAGAAAAAGAAGACGCCATGATCTGCAGGTCGTTTCGTTTGTCGGAGCCGGTGGCCGTATAGCGAAGGGCGACCTGGCTCCTGGGCGCCTTGGGGTCCAGGGGAAAGCCGTCCAGCACCTCCAGGGGCACCCGGATGTTTGGATGGTCGCGCAGGTTTTGGCCCACGCCGGGCAAATCGTGGATCACCGGGATGCCCAGGCCGCGGAGGTGTTCCCTGGGCCCCACCCCCGACAGCATCAGCAACTGGGGAGATGCGATGGCGCCGGAGGACAATATTATCTCGTCAGCTTCCAGGTTGAATCGGTCCCCGCCGCTCTCCACGGCCACCCCGACGGCCCTATTGCCTTCAAAGACCACCCGCTGGACCAAAACGTTGGGCCGGATGGTGAGATTGAGCCGGTGGCGCTCCGGATTGAGGTAGGTCAGGGCGGTGCTCATGCGGACGCCCTCAGGGTTATTCATGGGTATGGGGCCCACGCCGCCGGAGTCCGGGTGGTTCATGTCCGGGTCGTGGGGAAAACCCGAAGCCAGGCAGGCGGCGTGGAATGCCTCTTGAACCGGCAGCCAGGTCTCCCGTTTGTGCCGCCGCACCGGTATCGGGCCGTCGGTCCCGTGGAAGTCGTCACGGATGTCCGCATCGGTCTCCAACTTGCGAAAGTGGGGCAATACGTCCACGAACCGCCACTCGTCGTTGCCCATCTCGGCCCACGAGTCGTAATCCTCGGGCAGGCCCCGCAGCAACACCTGGCCGTTGATGGCGCTGGAGCCTCCCACGACCCTTCCCCGGGGCACCGGCATGGGGGCCGTTTGCTGAGGGGTAGCCGTGCCGGAGAAGGACCAGTTGTGGGGGGCGTCGATGGCCGACGCCGTCTGGTCGTATCCGTACTTAAGGTCGTCGGGATACCGGTCGAATTCAGGGTAGTCGGGTCCGGCCTCCAAAAGAAGGACCGAGCGGTTGGGGTCCTGGGATAGCCGCGCGGCGAGGACGCATCCCGCCGACCCGGCGCCGATGATTATCACGTCGTATCTCATTTAACTGCTCCTGAACCAACCCTTGGATATGCTCCCTTGGCGATCGAACAACCTGATGGCTCGTCGAGATTATAAACCAACTTCACGCCGCCGATATCCCCGAGCCGTAGTCAGCCGCAGCCCATACCATGCAGTGCTAGGCCGGTCGCAGCCCGCGCCATGTCATGCTGAGCCAGCCCCGATCGCAATCGGGGCGAAGTATCCGGGGCGGGGCGGTCCAGTGCGATTCTGCCCGGTTGATATGCGCGATGGCAAGGCCGCCGGTGGATCGGTCTGCTCGGCCCTTCGATCAACGGTGCGAGTCCGGCATGGTGCGAGTCCGGGTTGGCCGGCCAAACGCTCATTCCGACGGCTATCGTATCCGGCAGGCCGGTAGTACAATAACGCCCAAGCGCCATTATCTCCAATCGGGATAATACCCTTAGATCTTCCCCTTCCAGGATTTTCATGCTTCGAACTGCCCGGGACCGGTACCTGCTGGCTCTTCAGTATCAGGACTACCGGACCCTATGGATCGCCAACCTTTGCGCCGGGTCGGCCGCATGGGCCCTGATCGTCGCCCGGGGTTGGCTGGCGTTCGAGATGACCGACGGTTCCTCGCTGTGGGTGGGCCTGGTGACTTTTGGCGCCATGGCGCCCCGGTTTTTTGCGACCCCTATCATCGGCTTCCTGGCCGACCGGGTGGACCGGCAGACCCTGCTTTCCTGGACCTATTTCTTCAATTTTGTCCATAACGTGATCCTGGCCGTCATGGTGATGACCGGATTGGCGGGCCCTTGGCTGCTGGTGATTCTGGCGTTGACCAACGGTACGCTGCGGGCCGGACAGATGACCACCACCCAGGCATTGATCCCCAATCTGCTGCCCAAGGAATATCTGCTCAATGCCATTGCCCTGAACCAGGCCACCCAGCAAGGGTCCCGCATGTTTGGGGCCCTGGCCATCGCGCCCTTGCTTGTGATTTTCCCCGGCAACATGGAATTGGCGTTTTGGTTGTGCAGCGCCCTCTACGGCGTGGGAATGCTTCAAATCCTGCGTATCAAAACCCGGTCCACGGGCGTGATAGACCGGGAGAAGGGCATGGTCAGTAATTTCTTCGCCGGCTTCCGGTACGTCTACTCGAATCCTTTACTTCTGGCGATGGTGTTGATCGTGCTGGCCCACTGCTCTCTCACCATGTCCTATGAGTCCATGCTGCCGGCGATCTCTCAAGATAAACTTGGCGCCGCGGGGGTTGGCGTTTCGTACCTGATAGCCGGCGTGGGACTGGGCGCGTTGTTCTCGTCGGTTTTCCTGGCGGGTATCCGAAGTGAATCGAACCGGGGCAAGCTTTTCCTGCTGTTCGGGTTTACCAGCGGGATCGGGCCGATACTGTTGGCTTTGTCCTCCAGCCGGGAGCTATCGATAATCGCCACGGTGGCCATGGGGGTGAACCAGGCCGGTTTCATGACCATCACCCACACCATCATCCAGACCATCATCCCCGACTGGATAAGGGGCCGGGTGGCTGGCGTATATTCGATGCACGTGGGCGGCAGCATGGCGGTCGCCAACCTGGGCAACGGCGCCTTTTCGGATATGTTCGACGCCTCCAAGGTCATGGCCGTGGGCGGCGTTCTTTTCCTGGCGGCCATCACCTTGAGCTTGTCCAGCGGGTCCCTGCGGAGCCTGTATTTCCCCCGGCCGGCCGCCCAGGCAGTCCCAGCCTAGCTGGCGGATTTCCCAAGGTTCGGCAAGGGCTGTTATTATCGGCTGGGCAGCTCATAAATGGTGGGGCTTTTCTTCTTTCTCTCCGGAATCAGTCTTCAACTTCGTTTTGAGGCGAGGCTATGGACATACAAAACATCAGACAGCAGATCCCCGTTTGCCAGCGTATGACCTACGTCAACACCGGCATGTCGGGACCTTCTCCCACCCCGGTGGTGGATGCCATCAAGAAGCGGTTGGATCACGAACTGTTCGAGGGCGCCGCCAGCCCGGATGTCCGCGCCGAGGGTTTGGAGATCCGGGACCAGGCCAAGCAGGCGGTGGCCAAGCTGCTAAACGCCTCACCGGAAGAGATCTGCCTGACCAAGAACACCACCGATGGGCTTAATCACGTCATGAACGGCATCACCTGGCAGGACGGCGATGAGATCGTCACCTGCAGTCTGGAGCACGGCTCGGTGCTGGTGCCCAGCCACTTCCAGGGGCTGCGCCACGGGGTCAACGTCAAGGTCCTCACGTTGGAGCCCGACGAGCCAAGGGATTCCATCCTGGAAAAGATCCAGGCGGCGTTGACCGAGCGGACCCGCCTGGTATTTCTCAGCCACGTCGAATATTCCAGCGGGTTGCGCATGCCGGTGAAAGAGATACGGCAAATGATTCAGAACCGGGGGGGCCGGGACGTGATGTTGCTGCTGGACGGCGCCCAGACCGCCGGACACATCGCCCTGGACATGAAGGACCTGGACTGCGAATTCTATTCCATTCCGGGCCAGAAATGGCTGTTGGGGCCCGAAGGCGTCGGAGCGTTGTATATCCGCGAAGACATGATCTCCCAGGTCCAGCCGCACCACGTGGCGGGAAGGGCCACCGTGTCCAACCACGATCCCTACCGCATTGAACCCATCACCGGCAGCATGGATAAGTTCCTGATGACCTCCACCAGCGCCGCCCTGCAGGCCGGTATGCTGGAAGCCATCAATTTTGTGCAGGGGGTGGGCGTGGACGAGATCGAGAGCCGGGTCCTGGACCTGGCCTCATCTTTGAAACAGGGATTGGCCGAGGTTCGCGGAGTCACCGTCATCTCGCCCCTGGACCGGGAGAGTTCCTCGGGGCTGGTCTCCTTCTCCGTGGACGGTCTTGAGCCCACCGAGGCCGTGTCCCGGCTCTGGGAGCGCGACCGCATCGTTTGCCGCCAGGTGGCTTTCCCCGCCTGCGTGCGGGTTTCCCTGCATTTCTTCAACACCGAAGAAGAGGTCAACCAGATCGTAGATAGCGTCGGCAACTTGACATAAACCGCCCACCGGGCGGCGCCAGGAGGAGATAAAGATGGCTTCAGACAAGATTCGTCTCGGCGTGATCGGCGCCAATATCAGCAAGGGTTGGGCCCACCGTTCCCACCTTCCGGCGCTGATGGCCAGCCCCGAATTCGAGCTCACCGCCGTTTGCACCACCCACCAGGAAACCGCCGAAGAATCGAAGCAGAAGTTCGGCGCGCGGCTGGCGTTCCACGACCATCACACCATGTTGGCCAGCGGCGAGATAGACGCGGTGGCGGTGGTGGTCCGGGTCCCGCAACACTACCAACTCACCAAGGACGTGTTGGAGGCCGGGATGCACGTCTACACCGAATGGCCCCTCGGCGCGACCCTGGCCGAAGCCCAGGAGTTGGCCGGTCTGGCCCGAGCCAAGGGTGTGCAGACCATGGTGGGGTTGCAAGCGCGGTCCGCCCCCGCCGTGTTGGAGATGAAAGAACTGGTGGAGAACGGCTATGTGGGCGAGGTCATGGCCTGCCATCTGAGCCTGGTTCGGGGAGGCGTCTTGGAGCGGACCTCGGACCGGACCTGGCAGCGGGACGACAGCCTGGGGGCCACCACGTTGACCATCGCCTGCGGCCACACCATCGACGCCATGCGGTTCGTGGTGGGAGACTTCACCGAGGTTTCCACCGTGGTCAGCACGCAAGCGGCCCAATGGTTCGAGACCGACACCAAAAAGATGGTGGATGTCACGGCCCCGGATAATATCTTGATCAACGGCACATTGGCCGGCGGCGCGGTGGCCTCGGTCCACGTGGCCGTGGTGCCCTGGTCCGACAGCGGCTACAAGCTGGAGGTGTTTGGACGGGAGGGCACGTTGGTGGCGTCATCCTCCGACTCGCCCCAATTGGGTGAGGTCCGTCTGCAAGGGGCCAAACTGGGCGACAAGGGCCTCCAGGATATGCCGGTCTCATCCAAGTTCGTCAATGTCTTGGAAGGGATGCCCGCCGGCGCGCCCTACAACGTGGGCCAGATGTATTACCAGTTCGGCCAGGCCATCAAAACCGGGCAAGGGCACAACGCCGATTTCGACACCGCGGTCGAGCTGCACCGGCTGATCGACGCCATCCGGGAGTCGTCCGACAGCGGGCGGCGGGTGGCCGTTCCGGCCTAGCTTTTACCCAGCGCGGGCGGCCAAATGCCTGTCATTCTGAGGCAGCCGCAGCGCCGAAGAATCTGGGGGGTGCAACCATTGCCTGGTAACCCATCCGGGACTCTAGAACCTTCGCGGAGTTGATCCTGAGCGGAGCCCAAGAGCTCACAATGACATGATCTTTTCGCACGCCCGGACTAATCGTCCGGTTGTTCGCGGCCGGTCCCTTCTTGGTGGTTCCCATCCATAAAATGGTCCAGCACCGGCTGGACGGTCTCGCGAAAGATGCGGCGTTTACTGCGTATCTGAAACCCCAGCCATAAACTATAGGCCCGCAAGCCCCCGGCTTTGGGCACCCACACGATGGACCACCAGGTGCCTCCTTCCATGGGCTGGAAATAATCGTAACGGTCGGCCCAGTTCTTCCCTTCCGCGGTCATGGCCCTATGATTTGGGCGCTCAAAGCTGCAACGCCAGGTGATGGGTGCGTCCTCGCCAACCAACGTCTCCTTGAAAGTATAGGTGTCGCCGTCCTGGGCGATGAGCGTCCCGTATTTCTCCCGCAGGGCCTTCCGGTCGATCCTGCCCGTGGCGGAGCAGGCGGTGACCTGCTCCCAGACCTGGTCGACGCTGCCGGGGACAAAGTTTTGGAATATGAGCCTGGGCATGTATTTTGCCTCCGTGCAATCTCCGCTAGAAAATCGCCAATGGGTTGACCGGGGAGCCGGTGGCGTTGTGGAACCGCAGCGGGGCCACGTTGAACATGAACTCCCACCGGTTCAACCTCTGGCACACTTCCACCAGTTCCTCGCAGTTGGCGGCGTCGATGAGCCATAGACCCATGGCCACGATGCCCACCCGGTGCACCGGCAGCACCATTTGGGGATAGTCGTTGGGTACCTGGTCCTGGGACGCGTCGGCCACGATGATGGAAACACCCCGCTGGTGCAGCCAGGGCAGGGTCTCCGCGTGGAGCCCCGGCCTTCCCGAGGCGGGCGGCCCTTCCGCCAACCGGCGTTTGGCCCAGCCCAGACGCAGGATCAAAGCATCTCCCTTTTCCACCCTTACCCCCTGGGAACGTTCCGCCGCTTCCAGGTCTTCGGTGAACACGGGCTCGCCGGCGTCCAGCCACTCTTTGCCCTTTACCT
>JADFPM010000129.1 GCA_022562335.1 Chloroflexota bacterium | reverse complement strand
AGATCGAGTCCTTGGCGGCCCGGCGCCGGGCCAGGCTGGCGGCGGAGGTGGAACTGACCGGCGATCCCATGATGCCCCAGAGGTTTTACCTGGAGCTGGCCAAGGTTATGCCCAAGGATTGCATGGTGACCATCGACGCCGGGGTGGCCGCGGGCCTGTCCTACGACCGCATCTCCTACGAGATGCCCCGCACCATGTTCAATTACGCCGGCCAGGGTGGTTTGGGCATGGGTCTCGGCGTTGGCCTGGGCACCAAGGTGGGCCGTCCCGACCGCCCTGCCATCAGCATCCAGGGTGACGGGGGCTTCCTGTACACGTCCCAGGAATTGAACACGGCCGTGCGCCACAAGATCCCCCTGGTGAGCATCGTCCTGAACAACAGCTGTCACGGGGCGGAGAAGGCCCAGCAGCAGCGTTTCTACGATGAGAAATACATCGGCGTGGACCTGGAAAACCCCCGCTTCGACCAATTGGCCGAGGTGTACGGGGCCAAGGGTTTCTACGTGGAGCATCCGGGCGAGGTGGCCGACGCGGTGCAGCAGGCGCTGGCTCTGGACGGCCCCAGCGTGATCGAGATACCCGTGGCCGAATATTTCCCTCCGTCCGCCCCGCTCCCGGGCGGCTAAGTGGGATCAAGCTAACAATCTAAGGAAAATGTCATGCTGAGCCAGCCTCAGCGGCGAAGCATCTGGGGTGGGGGCGTCACGCTGTGTCCGAGACACTTCGCAGGCTTTGCCCTGAACATAGCTGAACGGCCCAGGGGGACATTGAAAGACCTGCCCATCGGTGGTTCCTAGTTTTTGATCAAGGAGCAGCCATGACTGATCTCAACCGCAGCTACCTGGAATCTGTCATCCAGGCGGTGGACGATCTGCGAGAGGAACTGGTTGAGACCAGCCTGGACATCCACGCCCATCCCGAGCTTAACTACCAGGAGCATCATGCCGCCGCGGTGCTGGCCGATTCCCTGGAGCGTCACGGCTTCCAGGTGGAGCGCGGCGTCGGCGGTGTGGAGACGGCCTTCCGCGCCACGATCTTGGGCGGCCGGGGAGACGGCCCCACGGTGGCCCTCCTGGCCGAATACGATGCGCTGCCGGACATCGGCCACGGCTGCGGCCATAACCTCATCGCCATTTCCAATCTGGGCGCCGGACTGGGCGCCCAGGCCGCCATGGGATCTTTGGGCGGCCGGCTGGTGGTGCTGGGCACCCCCGCCGAGGAGGGCGGCGGCGGCAAGATACGCATGTTGGAAGCCGGTGTCTTCGAAGGTGTGGATGTCGCCCTATCCTCCCATCCAGCCTCCAACCTCACGGCCATACCCACCGATATCCCGATGGATGAAAGCTGGAGCCTGGCCATGGTGGGCTACCGTTACGCCTATCACGGCAAAGCGGCCCATGCCGCCGCCGCCCCCCACGAGGGCATCAACGCCCTCAACGCGGTGCTTCATCTATTCACCGGCATAGACTCGCTGCGCCAGCACCTGCGGGCCGACGTCCGCATCCACGGCGTCATCACCGACGGCGGCAAAGCGGCCAACGTGGTGCCCGATTTCGCGGCGGCCAACTTCATGCTCCGCTCCAAGGACCAGGAATATCTCAACCAGGTGGTTGAAAAGGTCAGCCAGGTAGCCGAGGGCGCCGCCCAGATGACCGGCGCCCGGCTGGAGATATTGCCGGCCCACCCCATGTACGAGAACGTCCGCCCCAGTGCGGTTTTGGCCCGGTCCATCAAGGCCAACGCCCAATTGGCGGGCATGAAATTGGACGAAGCGGTTCCCGGCGGGGGAAGCGGCGGCTCCACGGATTTCGGCAACGTCAGCCAGGTGGTCCCGTCCTTTGCGCTGCGGTTCGCCGTCAGCGAAACCCCGATACCTGGCCACTCCCTGGCCATGGCCGAAGCTGCCAAGACGGACCTGGCCCAGGACAACGCCATCTTTACCGCCAAGGCCCTGGCCCTGACCGCCTGCGACCTGCTGGCCGACCCGGCGTTGCTGGCCGAGGCGCGCAAGGAGTTCCAGGCCAGGGCGGAAGTTTAGCCCAAGCCCGGCGTCCGTGTTTTCCCCCAATATGTCATTCTGATCCAGCCGCAGCGGAGAAGGATCTAAAGTGGCAGGAATAGATAACGGCAATAATAAGCCACGACTTTAGATTCTTCGCTTCCTCCAGATTGATATGGCGGAAAACTTGGAATGGCGTGGCGACAGCAAGTTCGGAGTCGTTGTGGCTTTAGGCAACCGGCCCTTCCCCAGATGTTTCGCCGCTGCCGCTGGCTCAACATGACAGGCAAGAGCCTGGCCCCGCATGACGCGAGGGGCCTAATCACCCGGAAGAGAGGTCGGCCGCCACCCGCCGTCCTGCGCGGCGCCTGGCCAACCCCTCCGCTTGTGCCCGATTCCAAAGTCTGCTAAAACTACCACACGCCACATCCCACACCCGTCATCTATGTAAGGAGGACACCATGGAACGTCCAAGGATTCGCCACATCGCCCTCAACGTGCAGGACCGGGATAAGGAAGCCGAGTATTACAAAAAGGTGTTCGGCATGGAGGAAAAATCTCGGGGGCCCAACGGCACGGTCTATCTGTCCGACGGTTTCGTCGGCGTGGCCCTGATCAGCAACAAGGATATGCCGTGGGGCATCAACCATTTTGGTTTCCAGGTGGAAGACGTGGCCGAGATCGAGAAGTTGGCCGAGACCAAGGCGGTGGCCAACTCCGTGGCGGCCGTGGGTGAGCACCTGATCAAGGATGCCGAGGGTTACCGGGTGGACCTTTCCGTCGAGGGGTGGCCTATCTAAAGGGTGGCCCTTCTAACCGCCGGTCCCCGTTTATGGGGTAAAAAATTTCAAGCCCCTTATTTAAATTACTCACAGGGCGGCGGCCAAACGCCGCCCCCTTCAACCGGGAGTTGGGTTATGGCACGTATACCAGCGGGAGCTAAAGAAACGGTCCCCGCGGAGTTCCAGGCCGCCTTCGACCAAGCCGTCGTGCGTATCGGGGGCCCGGCATCCGGCGGCCCGTGGCCGGTGATGCTCAACAGTCCCGAGCTTGCCCTGAGGCGGATACACCTGGCGGATTACCTGAGAAAGGAATCCACTTTCTCCAAAAAGATCCAGGAACTGGCCATCCTGATAGCGGTCCGGGCCATGGATTGCCAGTATGCCTGGCTCGCCCACGCGGCCTCGGCCCGGCGGGAAGGGGTGAGCGACGCCCTGGTGGACGCCATCAGGGATAAGACGCAGTTGCCCGAGATGACAACCGAAGAAAAGGCCCTGGTGGATTACGGCCAGGAGTTCTATTCAACCCACAAGGTCAGCCAATCCACCTTCCAGGCCGCCCTGGACCAGTTCGGCGCGCAACACCTGGTGGAACTAACGATGCTCATGGGGCACTACGCCCAGACATCGTTCATATTGAACGCCTTTGACGTCACGTTGCCCGAGCAGCGCACCGAGCCTCTGCTCCCGGTTTGAAGCCCGGCATAACTGGCCTAATCATCGGCCCGGTCAAGGGACCTGGCCGGCAAAATATATCGCTCGGCGGCGGCATGCCGCTTTTTGAGCTTATTTGAAGGAGAGAACCATGGCACGTGTTCCAGTAGTGACCCGGGATATGGTACCCCCGGAATTTCAAGAAGCCTACGATCAGGTGACCGCGGAAACCGGCGGCCCCATCACCGGCGGCCCGGGGTCCATCACGGTCAACAGCCCGGAGTTCGCCCGGCGCAGGACCCCCTTGACCAATTACCTTCGTTACGAGACCACCTTTCCCAAGCGGGTCCAAGAGCTGGCCATCATCACCACCGCCCGGGCCAACGACTGCGCCTACGTCTGGAACGCCCATGCCCCGGCCGCCCGCCGTGAGGGGATCAACGACGCGTTGGTGGACGCCATCCGGGATAAAAAGCCGCTATCTTCCATGTCTGCCGAAGAGTCGGCGGTGGTGAACTACGCCCAGGAGTACTTCGCCAACCACAAGGTCAGTCAGGCTACTTTCCAGGCGGCGGTGGACCAGTTCGGCGCCCAACACCTGGTGGAGTTGACGGCCCTCATGGGGCATTACGCCCAGACCTGCTTTTTTCTGAACGCCTTCGAGGTTTCCCTGCCGGAACAACGGACCGAGCCGGTATTGCCCGTTTGACCCTTTGGGGAGGGAGTGAACGCCCATGCCCTACGAAAATCTGACCCTTGAGCGCGACGGCCAGATAGCCCTGGTGACCCTGAACCGGCCGGAAAAGCTCAACGCCATCAGCCGCGAGATGCACCTGGAGATGATGGAAGCATGCCATGAGCTCCAGGACGATGACGAGATCCGCGCGGTGATCTGGACCGGCGAGGGCCGTGGGTTTTGCTCCGGCGTGGACTTGACGGCGGACCGGGCGCCCGACGAATCCAAAAGCAGGCAGGAAAGGCTGGACGAGTTTGGCTGGGTGGGCCGCCAGGCCATCACCATTTCCCGCATCCTGGAAAAACCAACCATCGCCGCCGTCAACGGGGTGGCCGCCGGCGCCGGCATGTCCCTGGCTTTGGCCTGCGACATGCGGGTGGGTTGTGAGAACACCCGGTTCAAGACCGTGTTCATCGAACGCAACCTCAGCCCAGACTCGGGCATGTCCTACTTCCTGCCCCGCATCGTTGGCGCTAGCCGCGCCTTCGACCTGGTTTTCACCAGCCGGTACGTGAATCCTCCGGAAGCCCATCGCATCGGCCTGTTGGACCGGCTGACGATTGCCGACAGGCTTTTGGATGAGGCCAAAGAGTTGGCCCGGCAGATCGCGGTTTGGCCTCCCCTGGCCATTCAGATGTCCAAACGGGTGCTGCAGCACAGCCTGGAGTCCACCCTGGAGGAACAGCTGCGCTACGAGACCCACGCCATCGGTTTCGCCCGCCGTTCCGCCCACGACGTGGCCGAAGCCGCGGACTCCTTCCGGGAACGCCGGCCGCCAAATTTCACCGGTGAATAGGCCGGGCCGTGGCTGGCATCCAAAATGAGCGTTGGGATCATCGGTTCCCTTGACACGTGGTCAGCCACGCGGATTCTGGGAAGAGATCACTGATGACCGCCGCCGAAAAATACGGCGCCATGGTGGACGCGTTCTATGCCCAGAAGATATGGGTCCATGGCAATGATACCGACGATGACGTTTGGGCTGGTGACACCGCAAGGGCTTTCCGCTTTGACCCACGGCGGGAATTGGACGCTAACCTGGAGGTGATCGCCTCCTACGTCCAGCCATCCGACGTGGTGGTGGACGTGGGCGGAGGCGCGGGCCGGGTCGGCCTGCCCCTGGCGTTGCGTTGCCAGAGATTGATCAACGTGGACGCTTCCCCCGGTATGGGCCAGGAGTTTCTGGCCTGTGCCCAAGAAGCCGGGATCACCAACGCCGAGTTGGTTCAATCCCCATGGGAGGAGGCCCTGGAGGTCACCGGCGACGTGGTTTTCTCGTCCGACGTGGCCTATTTCGTGCGGGACATAGTCCCCTTTGTCGAAAAGCTGGACGCCGCCGCCCGCCGCCGGGTGATGATCACGCTGTGGAGCTTTTCGCCACCCAACCGCAGCGCTCCCATTTATCGTCTGGTTTACGGAGAAGACCAGGCCCCGCTCCCAGCCTATACCGACCTGCTGCCGGTGCTATGGGAAATGGGCATCCCGGCCGATGTGCGGTTCCTGCCCGGCGGTGCTTGGTGGGGTCAAGAGCTTCCCCAAACCCGCCCCCAGGCGGTGGAGTTTGCCTTGCAGGGGCGTTGGTTGCAGCCGAAAGACAAACCCAGGGCGGCCCAGGCCGTCGAGGCCAACTTCGACCGGCTTTTCGCCGCCGAAAGTGAGGGCTTCCGTCCCCAGTGGCACGGTGACTACAGGGAGTTGTTGATAACCTGGGAGGTGGGAGAGAGGCTGTAGGGAGTGGTGATAGAATGCGTATCCTAGATTGATCTAACCAGTTACTTCGGTGATGATTCGGAGGAGACGTGAGTAAAGCTCGGATAAACGGCATCGACATCCATTACCAGACCTACGGGGAGGGAGACGCCATCGTATTTGCCCACGGCGCGGGCGGCAATCTGCTCAGCTGGTGGCAACAGATACCCCACTTTTCCCAGCGATATATGTGCGTTACCTTCGACCAACGAGGCTTCGGGCATTCGGCCGACGAGTTGGAGGGGCCCGGCGGCGATTCCTTTGTGGACGACCTGGCCGGCCTGCTGGACCACCTGAACGTGGATCGGGCCCATCTGGTGGCCCAGTCCATGGGCGGACGTACCATGCTGGGGTTCGCGGTGGCTCATCCCCAACGCACCAGGAGCCTGGTGATGGCCGATACCGTCGGCGGCATGGACGTGGAAGAGGTTTCGGAGTTGCACCGTAAGTGGCGGGAGAGCCATCAGTCTTCGGAGTTGGTGGGGACCCGGGCGCTGTCTCCGGGATTCAGGAAGCGGAACCCGGAGCTGGCAAACCTGTACCTGCAGATATCCAGCACCAACCCGCCCCGCCCAGACGCGGCGGCTCAATCACCGGGACCGAATGCAGACCAACTGGGCGGGATCAAGGCCCCGGTCCTATTCATCGTGGGTGAAGAAGATGTGATGACGCCGCCCCAGGTGGTGGAGGCAGGGGCCGGTTACGTCCCCGGCGCCCGGGTGATCAGGTTCCCCGGAGCGGGCCATTCGGTCTACTTCGAACAGCCTGAGATCTTTAATTTCGAGGTTTCCCGCTTCAGAGGGCAAAAGAGACCAGAGAAAGCATTTGCCGCACTCAGGGAGATGGTGGAGGGCGCCGGTGTATTTGTATTGTTGAGAGGAAATCTGGGGAGCTATCACACGGAAATAGACGTAGAGGTATTTCGCGGGTTCGCCTTGGCCGACCCCATCGCGCCTTTCGTGATCATCAATGAATATGATGCAAAGCCGGCGTGGTCATTCACCCTCCTTCATGAACTTGCACATCTCTGGCTTGGGCAATCGGGCATAAGCGGGTATCAAACGGAACTTGATATAGAGAGATTCTGTAATGATGTTGCAAGTGAACTTCTATTGCCAAGCCGAGAAATACGAGACTTCGAAATTGACGGCAATGCTGACATAGAGGTCATTTGCGATAATATTAATCGATTCGCGGATGAACTAAATGTTAGCTCCTCGATGGTCGCATACAGACTCTACCGCGTAGGCAAGATTACTAAAGAGACTTGGCAGCGAGCGGCGACGCTGTTCCGAGCGCGCTGGCAAGACGCGCGCAATAAGACGCGCGAACTCGCCCATGGTAAGGAAACGCGGATCAATATGAACGTCGTCCGGGCTCAGCGGATTGGAAACGCGCTTCTCGGCCTAGTAAACCGCATGATGAACGCAGGCGCTCTTACAACGACCAAGGCAGGGCGAGTACTTGGGGTCGGGGCGTCTCAAGTTCAGTCGATTTTGGATGCGGGCGATCATAGGAGCGCGCATAGGCCGGCATAGGGGGTGTATTGCTTTATCTGCTGGACGCCAATGTCTTAATATCGACGCGAATCGCGACTACTATCCTATCGCGAGGGTTCCAGAGTTTTGGGATTGGATTGAGCATCTTGCGGTGAAGGGTGACGTGAAGGTACCGCG
>JADFPM010000128.1 GCA_022562335.1 Chloroflexota bacterium | reverse complement strand
GGCTGGTTAGATAACATACACACTAGAATATCAAAGGTAAGTAGGTATTGCGGCATGCGCTTATATTTGGGTGCGCCCCAATCAGTAATCGGCTCCCTTGGCGCCTTGACAATAACCGTAGTGCCTGTATATTTGAGACGTTTATGTAAAGCTGGGGATACGCGGTTCTAAACACGCCTTTGGTGTGTGTGGACACGGCGATCCGGTAGGATCAAGCTGCGGTTGTTCCGCCAGCGTTTGAAGGCGTTTCAACCAACCCCAGAATGCATTTCGGATGCCTTAAAGGCATAAAGTATCCAAATTTGGAGGGGGGTCAGATTATGGAGGCTTACTGCTTCAAGTGCCGAGGTAAACAGGAAATACGGAACCCACAGCAGGTAACACTCAAAAACGGGCGCCCTGCCACCCAGGGCGTCTGCCCTGTATGCGGCACCAAGGTATTTCGCATAGGCAAGTCCTAACAACCGGACGCAGGGTTCAACCAGCCCGTCTTAGGATCAAGCCTTGGCTGCTGGAGACGGCAAAGCCGCATCAAACCCTAAGCGGGTCAATAGGGACTGGGGATTTAACTCAAGAAGGGCGTGGACCTCTTCGTCGTTGAGGCCTGCGCCTTTCGCTATCTTCCGAGTCAGTTCCGGATTCAAAAGGTCTCCAGGCTCATGGGCATCGGAATCAAGTACGGTGGAAGCCCCTGCGGCCTTGGCCGTCCTCACCACGTGCCCGTTGGTGAAACTGTGGCCCTTCCGGGCCGATACCTCCAGAAACACCCCGTTTTCCGACGCCAGACGGGCATCGTCAAAGGTGATCAATCCTGGATGGGCCAGCACATCCACCGCCTTTGAACGCGCTGCAGCTTCGTTGGTGCCGGGTTCCACGGGTTCGACGATGGTTTCCCCATGGACGGTCACCAATCTAGCGCCCAACTCCTTGGCGGTCCTGGCCACCATATCTATGTCATCCTTGGGAACATGGGTGATCTCCACACCGGGGATGGCCAAGATCTCCCACCGTTTGCATGCCTCGGCACAGTCTTTGACCAGGGTCTTAACCACATATTCCAGGTTGCCCACGCCCACGTGGTCAGTTACTCCAATAGCACGGTAGCCGGCGACGAGAGCCCGGCGGATGAGTTCGATGGGTGACAAAACCCCATCGCTTAGAAACGTGTGGGTATGAAAATCGTACATATCAACCTCTGGCCGGCGCCCGGCATCGTGCCGTCTAGGGCTACGCTGGAACCGGATGTGATTATACCAGCGCACCGGTGAATCCAATACTCGGGTGGCTGGATGGCCTAAATCCCCGAGTCCCTTGGCAGGTCCGAACCACCGATCGAAACCCCAAAACCCAAAACTAGAAAACACCGGGATTTGCCTGGTGTACCATTGATTGGCCGCCGGGCTGTTTCATGGCCATCAGCCAACAGCGATAGAACAAAAATTCGGCGGGAAGTGGCAAAGACAGGATGGGGCAACGAATGGGCCAAACTCTTGAGGCGGGAACTGAGGTAAGCTCCGGTGACAACAGTTGTGGCAACTGCGGACGATTCCTTGGTCAACGCCTAAGTTTCACCTTTAAATCTAGACCGGTTCCGGGATCACCCGATCTAGCGGCGGAATCGATCAAGTGCATCTACTGCGCCCTGAAGCATGGGCCAATGGTGAAAAGGTCGTTCGTAGCGGCGGCGTTGGTTGGAACGTTGCTAACCTTGTTGAACCAGGGTGACATACTGATTTCGGGCCACTGGAACAACGCCCTGTACTGGAAGATCCCACTTACTTACTGCGTACCTTTCCTGGTAGCCACTTATGGCGCTCTGACCAGCAGCCGCAGGTAAGGGGAATACTAGGAGGCCTAGGCGAACTTGCGGATCACCTCTACGACCTTTCCCTTTATCTCCAGGTTGCTGGCATCGCAATATATGGGCTCCATCAGGCGGTTGGCCGGTTGCAGGCGCACCCGTTTGCCCTCGGGGTAATACCGCTTCAGGGTGGCTTCTTCTTCATCTTTCAACCAGGCCACAATCATCTCGCCGGGCTCGGCCTGCTGCGCCGGTTTGATCACCACAACGTCGCCATCGTCGATCAACGCGTCAATCATCGATGTGCCTTTAACCGCCAGCCCAAAAAGCTTGCCGTGACGCCGCTGCAACTCGGTGGGGACCTCCACGGTGTCAAACTCGGCGCTGGAGCCCGCCTCCTCGGTGGAGAATGCGGGAATGGGACTGCCCGCGGCGATGATGCCGACGATTTGGACCCTGGGAGCGGAAGAGAGGGGATTGCCAGCCTTGTCCAATAGTTCGATTCCCCGGGCCATGTCCGGCCTGCGGTTCAGATAACCGTCCCGGTCCAGGACCCGCAGATTGTAGTCAACCACCGACGTGGAGCTGATTTCACACGCCTTTTGGATGTCTCTGACCGTGGGGGGGACGCCGTTGTCGGTGAGGAACTCCTGGATATATGCCAGGATCCTTTGGCGCCTGGGGGGCAACTGTTTCTTCGAAGTCATGAAAATCCTTTATGAAACAGGCGTTCTGGTAGCAGGCTAGCAAAGGCACCGGCCGCTGTCAACGATGGCCTGTCACATTTAGGGACGGTTTAAAGAATCCTGTGGCCGGTTGCCGCAGGGCGATCGGTGAGGGGGCTATTACGCGGCGGGCTAAGCGCGCCGCCGGGTTCCGGTGGTGCGGCGTCTGGTCTGACGGCCTCGAGCCGGTTCCTGAGCCGCGGCCGCATCGGGTCCGGCCTCGCGGAGGCGGTTGAGCTTGATGGTTAAGCGGGATTTGAGGCGAGAGGCGTTGTTTTTATGCAAAACGCCTTTTTGCACCGCCCGGTCAAGACCGCTCAATGCCGTCAAAACCGCGGGTTCAGCCAGGGCCACGTCACCAGCCTCAATGGACTGGCGGGCATTGGCCAGAGTTGTCCTGGTCGATGTGCGGGCGCTTCGATTTCTTCCCGAACGCTTGACGGATTGACGTGCGGCCTTTTTTGCGGGCAACTCATTCCTCCTGGATCACCTATCACGGTTCAGTCCCGGCTTAATAAATTGGCTACAGGACTGACGGTCTAGCTTTCAAATCAATCCCGCCAGCCTCGAGCCGGCGGGTTACCCGACATTATAAACCTAGCTGGGCCACTTTCCAATGCCACACTCGGGAAAACGGGAGGAACGAATCGCATGACGGGACAACAGCCGGACGAGGTCAGAACCGGGCCAGGCACTGGACGCCCAACCGGACAAACGGTCTATACGTCCAGGTTTTTGACGCTGCGGGCGTGGGCGGCGATGAAGTTCCTTCGAGGGGCCACCACTTCTCCCATGAGCGAGGTGAACACGTTCTCCGTTTCTATAGGGTCTCCGATCCCAACCAAAAGCATCTGCCTGGCTTCGGGGTCCATGGTGGTTTCCCACAGTTGGTCCGGGTTCATCTCACCCAAACCCTTATACCGCTGCAGATGAATGTTTCGTTGGCCATTTAGCTTGGCCATAATTTTGTCCTTCTGCTCATCGTCGAAGGCATATTGAACGTTCCGCCCGGCCTGTATGCGGTACAAAGGCGGTTGGGCTATATACAGGTAACCAGCCTCGATAAGGGCCTTCATCCGGCGATAGAAGAAAGTCAAAATCAGCGTCCTGATGTGGGAGCCATCGACGTCGGCATCGGTCATTATGATGATCTTCTGGTACCGGACCTTGGATGCGTCAAATTCCTCACCCTCACCGGCGCCCAAGGCGGCAATCATAGCGCGGATCTCCTCGTGCCCCAATATCTTATCCGGCTGCTGCAACACCCGCTCGACGTTCAGGATCTTCCCTTTCAACGGTAAGATGGCTTGAAAATGCCGGTCACGGCCCATCTTGGCGGACCCGCCGGCCGACTCGCCCTCCACGATGTAGAGCTCGGATTTCGCTGGGTCCCGCTCAGCGCAGTCGGACAGTTTGCCGGGCAGGGACGAGCCGTCGAGGGCATTCTTGCGTATCACCAACTCTCTGGCCCGCTTGGCGGCTTCCCTGGCCTTTTGTGAGGTCATGCATTTCTCGATGACCCGTTTCGCATCGGTTAGGTTCTCTTCCAGATAACGAGCAAGACCTTCTCCAACCACCGATTCCACTATCCCGCGGACCTCGGCGTTGCCCAGTTTGGTCTTGGTCTGGCCTTCGAACTGCGGGTCGGTCAGCTTGACGCTGACCACGGCCGCCAGCCCTTCCCTAACATCCTCTCCGGTCAAGTTCGGCTGGTCGTCTTTGATGAAACCCTGTTTGCGGGCAAAGTCGTTTATGACCCGGGTCAATGCTGAGCGAAATCCCGTCAGGTGGGAGCCACCCTCTTGGGTGTTGATACAATTGGCGAAAGAAAAGACCGTTTCGGTGAAACTGTCGTTGTATTGGATCGCTACCTCAACGTAGGTATCATCCACCACTTTCTCGTAATAAAAAGGCAATGTTTGCATCACCTTGCGGTTGCGGTTGAAATTGCGGACCAGGTTGGCGATGCCGCCGTCGAAGAAATACACGCGCTCCACGTCGGAGTGGCGCTCCTTGTCATGCCAAGGGCTGGCAAAGCGTATCTCCAGACCTTTGTTCAGGAATGCGATCTCTTTGAAGTGGCTGATCAGTATCTCAAAATCGTATTCGATGTTATGGAATATTTCAGGGTCTGGTTTGAAGGATATCCTGGTCCCTGTCTTCTGGGTTTTCTCCCCTTTTACCAGCTTGCCCAGTGGTTTACCCTTGGCGTATTCCTGGTAATAGTGCCAGCCGCCCCTGCGTACCTCGGCCTTCAGATACTCGGACAGGCCGTTGACCACCGAGCCACCGACGCCATGAAGCCCCCCGGTCACCTTGTAGGCCCCGCCGCCGAACTTGCCTCCGGCGTGAAGGGTGGTCATGACCGTTTCCAGGGCGGTCAACTTGGTGGTTGGGTGGATGTCGATGGGGATTCCCCGGCCGTTGTCCGACACGGTTATCACGCCGTCGGCGCCTAGTACTATATCCACCGTGTCGCAAAATCCGGCCATGGCTTCGTCCACGGCGTTATCCAGGATCTCATAGATCAAATGGTGCAGACCGCGCTGATCGGTACTGCCGATGTACATTCCAGGCCGTACCCGGACGGCTTCCAGACCTTCGAGGACCTGAATATCCTTAGCGGTATATTCCGCCTTTGACTGTTGCTGCATATCGTCCTGCTATTAGAAGGATTTCGCTGAGGTTGAAACCGAAGTTCCACGGAAACAGAAGGCCAATGGTTGTGGTTCGCCGTGGGGTGTACCGGTGCGTGCCTGTTGAATGCCTAAAGACATTATGTCTATTATACCAGATTTAGGCCTTTCAGACGCCTAAATTTTGTCTGAATTTTGAATTAGTCCGGTTTTTGGCCCAAAATTTGAGCCATATCTGCCCTCGTCACCCATTTCACCTATTCTGGGTTATTCCAAAACCAGCATAACGCCGGGGATAGGCGTGGAGTAAGCCGGGAAAGTCATGGCCGGAACAATGCCACGCTCCGCCCGGTCATGCCTGACCGCAGTCAACGGAAGGCGCCACGCCGCCGGCGCCGATGGTAAACTCCGGCCCGGAAGGTTGGGGCAGAATCGGGGCAATGAGTTGTGGTCAGGCTGGGAAAACCCGCTTGTAGATGCCGGGGGAGCCCTGGGCGTGAACCATTTGCGGGCGGACCGTCTCGGTCCAGGCTGGAGTCACCGCCGCCGCCCAGGCGGCCCATTCGGCAGATTCCGGCACCTTCTCCGATTCCATCTCGTGGATCGTGGTGTATTTGGGCTCGCCCATGGTGGCTTCGAACCGGCGCCCCCGGATGTAGCCGGGTACTGAATAAGCGGCGGGCAACCGCTCGTTGTTATACGCCTCGTTGAACTGGGAATCCAGCTCCGGCGGCACCGACATCCGCCCCACCAGGATCAGGGGCGCCATTTCCGCCCCGGCGGTCTCGGTTGCCACGTCTTGAGGATAGATCAACCGGTATAGATTGCGTATGTATGTGGTGCCCACCACGCTGGGAGACATGCGCAAGGACCATTCCGATGGATCGGTCAACCATTTCTGCCATTCGGGAGAGGACCATGCCTCGGGCTCGGTTAGCTCGTAGCAAGCCAGATGCTTGGGGCCGCCCTGCAGGGCGACGTAGCGGGCGGCATTGAGCACACCGGGGATGGCCAGCCGCTCCGGGATGTGCTCTTCGTTGTACCACCGGTTGAACTCGTCTTCCACTTCCGGGGGGACGTCGGTGTAAACCATCAGCAATCCCTGGCCTTTCTTGTCCGCCATATCAATCCTCCGTCAGTTTGGGTGCGGCCCATGCCCCGGCCTCGAAACCCGAGACCCGGACGGCCCGATTTAGCCGCTATCCGCCCGGATAGTAATTCGTGCCCGTTTTCAGGCTATCCAGGGCATACCAAACGGCATGGAATAAGGGCTCCGGCAGGGCGTCTAGGGCAAACCATCCCGAAACCGAAAACCCCTCTGGCTCGGCTAACCGCGGCTCCTGGGAGCCTATATCCCCAAGAAATTCGACGTCGACGTAATGAGTGTCGTAGGCGATGATATTGCTGAGACAAAGGTAGCGCAAACCGCCTACTTCCACCCCCAGTTCTTCGTTGGCCTCCCGCCGGGCGCACTCCTCCAACGTCTCCCCCGCTTCCAGATGGCCCCCGGCCGATGCCCAGGTATCTTCGCCGTGGGAACCCTGGCGCTTGGCCAAAAACACCCGCCCATCGCGGACGAATATAACGCCTACCCCCACCTGGGGCCTGCCCATATTCCCGTTAATCCTGTCAGGCATACCGGCGAGTATACCATTGGCCCAGCGCCGCTATGACGCGTCCCATTCAGGAATACCCGTATAATGCCCCTGACCGGCGGGGCGGATCGTCGAGCCGGTTGCTCCGGTATCCAACATTGATGATGGAGGACGGTCACATGCCCAAGCTGGAACGCACAATCATCAATCCTTCCACGGTGGCCAACCCCCTCGGCGCCTACTCCCACTCCGTGATAGTTAGCCCCGGCAAGCTGCTTTTCATCGCCGGGCAGGTGGCGGTGGATCAGAATGGCAACCCGGTGGGCAAGGGCGACGTGAAAGCTCAGACGCGGCAGGTGTTTCAGAACCTGGCCGCCGTGCTCAGCGGAGCGGGCGCATCCTTTAGCAATGTGGTGGAGTTCACCACCTATCTGGTGGGAAGAGGATCGGTGCAACCATTCGTGGAGGCCCGCACCGAGATATTCCCAACCATATTTCCCGGCAGCGATTATCCTCCCAACACACTGCTGATCATCAGCGGCCTGGTCAGGGAGGAATTCCTGGTGGAGATCAAAGCGGTTGCCGCCTTGCCCTGACTCCGTGATTTTCCCGCGAATCGACGAACCCTCGAATCGACCGAAGCCTGGAGGCTACGTTGGCCAATAGAGAACGGCTGCTGAACACCCTGGTAGACCTTATCCGAATCGACAGCCCTTCGGGGGAGGAAGATGCCATCGACCTGGAATTGTCCTCCCGCTTAGAAGCGCTGGGATGCCAGGTCCAGCACGATTCTTTCAACAACATCATCGCCAAATTACCGGGTCCCAATGCGGCCGTCCATGAAAACCCTGTGCTGCTGTCCGCCCACATGGACACGGTGGACCCC
>JADFPM010000127.1 GCA_022562335.1 Chloroflexota bacterium | reverse complement strand
ATTGGCGGGAGTGGTCTTTACAGCATGAAGGATCTCAAGGTGCTTGAAGAGATTGCCGTGGACACCCCATACGGTCCCCCCTCGGACCCCTTGGTCATGGGTGAGTTGCGAGGAACGCGGTTGGCGTTCTTGCCGCGTCATGGGGTGGGGCACAGGATCTCTCCTTCCGCAATCAATTATCGGGCTAATATTTTCGCTATGAAAAAAATTGGGGTCGAGCGCCTTATTTCTGTAAGCGCTGTGGGGAGTATGAAAGAGGAGATAGCGCCCGGTCACATTGTGCTTCCCGATCAATTCATTGATCGTACTTACCGCAGGCATAGTACTTTCTTCGCCAATGGCATTGTGGGGCACGTCAGCCTGGCAGAGCCGATTTGCATGGATTTGCATGGAATGGTTCATCAGGCTAATAAAGCTGTTGGCGCCACAGTTCATAAGGGAGGAACCTATGTGTGCATCGAGGGGCCGCAGTTTTCAACGCGGGCCGAGTCTCTCCTCTATCGTCAGTGGGGAGTGGATGTGATAGGGATGACCAACGTCACCGAAGCCAAGTTGGCTCGCGAGGCGGGTATCTGCTATGTGACGATCGCCCTGGCTACCGATTATGATTGCTGGCATGTTGAAAAGGAGCCCGTCACCCTGGACGCTGTTTTGAAAATCATGCATGACAATGTGGCGTTGGCTCAGAATATCCTGAAGGAAGTGGTCAGTCTGCCGGTGCTGGATAAAAAATGCCAATGTGCGGATGCGTCGAAAAACGCAATCGTCACAGACCGTAAATTAATTCCTGATTCTTTAAAAAAAGAAGTGGAAGTTCTATTTGGAAAATTATGAAACGAATTGAATCTGATAAATTATTTCAGTCCGCCCTGAAAGTTATTCCGGGCGGCGTCAACAGTCCCGTCCGGGCATTCAAGGCCGTTGGCGGCAATCCCATTTTTATTAAAAAGGCCAACGGGGTGACGGTCACCGATGCCGATGGCAACGAATTCATCGATTATGTTGCCTCCTGGGGGCCTCTGATTTTTGGTCACGCCCATCCCAGGATTGTAAAAGCGGTCCAGCGTCAAGCCGAACTGGGGACCAGTTACGGGGCTTCTACCGAGTTGGAAATTATCCTGGCCCGGAGGGTGGTGGATGCCGTTTCCTCCATCGATACGGTAAGGATGGTGAGTTCCGGCACCGAAGCGGTGATGAGCGCGATCCGGTTGGCGCGGGGTTTTACGGGACGCGACAAGATCGTTAAATTTGAAGGTTGTTATCATGGTCATGGCGACAGCCTGCTGGTCAAAGCCGGGTCCGGCCTGGCGTCTCTGGGAATTCCAGATTGTCCCGGTATTGTCGCGGACCTGGCCAAAAATACTTTGACTCTGCCCTACAACAATCAGGCTTCCGTTGAAAATTGTTTGCGCGGGAGGGCGACGGGATCGCCTGCCTCATCGTCGAACCGGTGGCCGGCAACATGGGCGTGGTGCCGCCGGCCCATGGGTTCCTGGCCGGGCTGCGCCGCCTGACCGAAAAATCCGGGTCTCTTTTGATCTTCGACGAGGTGATCACCGGCTTCCGGATCGCCTATAACGGCGCCCAGGGCTTGTTCGGCATCTCCCCGGACATCACCTGCCTGGGCAAGATAATCGGCGGCGGTCTGCCCGTCGGCGCCTACGGCAGCAGCAGGGAGATCATGGAGCAGGTGGCGCCCCTGGGGCCCATGTACCAGGCGGGGACCCTATCGGGTAATCCCCTGGCCGTGGCCGCCGGCGTGGCGGCATTGACCCAGATGAAAAAGCCCGGCGTCTACCAAAAACTGGAAACCATGGGCCAACGGCTGGCGGATGGCCTCACCCAGGTCTTCAACGAGGCCGAGATACCCGGCACCGTCAACCGGATCGGTTCCATGCTCACCGGCTTCTTCTCACCGGGTCCGGTGGCGTCGTTAAGCCAGGTGGAGCAAGCCGACACGGCCGCCTACGGCCGGTACTTCCACGCCATGCTGGAGCGGGGAGTCTACCTGGCTCCCTCCCAGTTTGAGGCCGGGTTCGTGTCCCTGGCCCACACCGATGCCGACATCGACCAGACCATCTCGATAGCCAAAGAAGCTCTGGCATCCCTGGGCTGATTTGTAACGCAGGCAGTCGGGCGTGGCCGTCGGCGGCACCCGCGCCGGCGGCGCTTTCGAAGGCACAAATTCCCCGGTGACACCGTCCATTGTCCCCGAGACCACTCCTTCCGGCACATTGCAGAATATATACCAGGTCAATTAGTCTCCCTCGCCGGTCAAGGTAAGGCCGCGCACCAGCCCATGCCCTGCGTTCCCAGATACTATTATTCCCTCACACCAACGGCTCTGCCAGACAAAACGTAGGGGCGCACGGCCGTGCGCCCCTACCACGATGCAACACTAATGTCCTGGTGAAACTTAGCTGCCGTAGCGGGCGGCGGCGTTGGGGTCGCTGTAGGTGACGTTCTTCGTCGCCCAGAACGCCGTGGCTATCGTGTCTACGGTGGCCACCAGCTCTTCGCAGGCGGCCATATCCACGCTCTGCTTGCAACGGCCTGCCAGCTTCAACGCTGCATTGAAACTTCCGTGCAGGTCGAAACCCGCAGGGGTGTTGGGCCAGCCATAGTCGGCCCAGAGGATACTCAATTCCTTTTTGCAGATCTCGGCATGTTCTTCCTTGACGGTCACGTACCGGGCGATCTTGTTGACGTAATCCTGACGGTCGGCGGCGGCGGCATCGGGGCCCACCGGCTCCAGGGCCTGGATCCGCAATACCATCTTCTGCACCGTCTGCGCGGCGATCTTTGCGGCTATGGGGTCGTAGATTCCGCAGGGGATGTCACAGTGGGCATGGGCCTTGGTAACTATCAACCACGCAAGCGGGTTAAGCATTTTTCGATACCTCTTGACGTTTATTTGATTCGGGCCTCAGACTACAATAAAAGCCCATGCCACGCAAGTCTCATCTAGGCTTGATTGGGGCTTGGTCCGACGCCAGGGGACCAATTTCTCGGCCAACCAAGGCAACGCTCCACTAGCGCCAAAATCATCCCGCCGATATAATTGGGGCCGGTTTATCGACCTCCGCAATACGGAGCAAGGAAAACAAGGCCTTGATCGGGGTGAACCCAGGAGGGATTCCGGTGACCACAACCTCGGCCAACCTCAAACTTAAACACCGCAGCAAAGAGCTGACCCACGACCCCCAGCGGGCCCCGGCCAGGGCCATGCTGATGGCTATGGGCATAACGATAGAAGACATGGAAAAACCCTTCGTCGCCATAGCCAACCTGGCCAGCGACATAACCCCTTGCAACGTGCATCTGGACCGGTTCGCCCAGGCCGCCAAAGACGGCGTCCGCCAGGCCAACGGCGTGCCCTTCGAGTTCGGCACCATCACCATCAGCGACGGAATCTCAATGGGCACAGAAGGTATGAAAGCGTCCCTGGTCAGCCGGGAGGTCATCGCCGATTCCATCGAGTTGGTGACCTTCGGCGAACGCATGGACGGCCTGATAACCATCGCCGGCTGCGACAAGAACATGCCCGGTTGCATGATGGCCATCGCCCGGCTCAACGTGCCCGCCATCTTCATGTACGGCGGCAGCATCATGCCCGGCCAGTACAAGGGCAAGGACGTGAGCATCCAGGACGTTTTCGAGGCCGTGGGCGCCTACGCCACCGGCGACATGACCCTGGAGGAACTCACCGACCTGCAATGCGTGGCGTGCCCCGGCGAGGGATCCTGCGCCGGATTATTCACCGCCAACACCATGTCCACCGCCATCGAGGCCCTGGGCATGTCCCTACCCGGCGACGCCTCGCTCCCGGCCATCGACCCTCGCAAGCTGGGGGAGGCCAGGGACGTGGGACGCACCCTGATCCGCCTGTTGGAGGATGACCTGCGGCCCCGGGACATCCTGACCAAGCAGGCCTTCGAGAACGCCATCACCGTGGCTGTTGCCATGGGCGGTTCCACCAACGTGGTGCTTCACCTCCTGGCCATCGCCCGGGAAGCCGAGGTGGCCCTTTCCCTGGACGACTTTGACCGCATCAGCCGTAAAACTCCGTACATAGCCGACATGAAGCCCGCCGGGCGTTACGTCATGGCCGACCTGAGCCGCTACGGCGGGATCGCCGTGGTCATGAAACGCCTCCTGGCTGCGGGGCTGCTTCACGGTGACGCCATCACCGTCACCGGCAAGACCCTGGCGGAAAATATCGAAGCCGCGGAAACCTTGGATGACCAGCCGGTGGTGTCATCGGTGGAGGCCCCTCGCAGTCCCACCGGCGGCCTGGCGATCCTCAAGGGCAACCTGGCGCCTGAAGGGGCCGTGATCAAGGTGGCCGGGCACCAAGAGAGGCTCTACGAAGGGCCCGCCAGGGTGTTCGACCAGGAGCAGGCCGCCTTTCAGGCCATCCAAAACCGGGAGATCAAATCCGGCGACATCGTGGTCATACGCTACGAAGGCCCCAAGGGCGGTCCGGGAATGCGGGAGATGCTGGCCGTCACCGGAGCGTTGGTGGGCCAGGGATTGGGCGACGACGTCGCGTTGCTCACCGACGGAAGGTTCTCCGGCGCCACCCACGGCCCCATGGTGGGCCACGTGGCTCCCGAGGCCGCCGTTGGCGGGCCCATCGCCCTGTTGAAAGAGGGCGATATCATAATCATGGACATTCCAGGACGCCAGTTGAACGTAAAGCTGACCGAAGAAGAATTGACAGACCGCCGGGCCGCCTGGCAGCCGATGCCCCCCAACTACACCACCGGCGCCCTGGCCAAGTACGCTAAACTGGTCTCATCCGCCGCCCAGGGGGCTGTTACCGGATAGCTCTTACCCATCGCGCCGGCTACGACAGACAACCAAATTTGCTCACCTATGGAGAAGCGCCCATGGTCAACCAGCCAAGGGATTTCGGACAGGAAGCCATCATTCAGCACCGGGCCACCCGGGGAAAGGTCAGCATCGCCCCCAAGATGAAGGTGGAAACGCTGGACGACCTGTCCATCGCCTACACCCCCGGTGTCGCCTCGGTGTGCATGGCCATCGCCGCGGATAAATCCGAGTCGTACCAATTGACCAACCGGGCCAACACCGTGGCCATCGTCACCGACGGGTCGGCCGTGTTGGGCCTGGGGAATATAGGGCCAGAAGCCGCCATGCCGGTGATGGAAGGCAAGTCCATCCTATTCAAGGGGTTGGCCGACATCGACGCCATCCCCATCTGCCTGGCCACCCAGGACGCCGGCGAGATAATCCAGACGGTGAAAAACCTGGCTCCCAGTTTTGGCGGCATCAATCTGGAAGACATATCCGCTCCCCGGTGTTTTGAGATCGAGGACGCCCTGCAGGACCTGGGCATCCCCGTGTTCCACGACGACCAGCACGGCACGGCCATCGCGGTTCTGGCGGCGGTGATCAACTCGCTGAACGTCACCGGCAGGCGCATCGAAGACACCAAGTTCGTGTTTTCCGGGGCCGGGGCCGGAGGTATCGCTTCCACCAAGCTATTGCTGGACTACGGCGCAAAGAACATCACCCTGGTGGACAGCACGGGGATCATCCAACGGGACCGGACGAATCTGACCCCGGTAAAGACCGGGATGCTGGAAACCACCAACCCCGACAACCTGCGGGGCGGCCTGGCCGACGCCCTGAAGGGCGCCGACGTTTTCATCGGTTTGTCGGTGGCTGGGGCGGTGACCCCGGAGATGGTATCTTCGATGGCCGACGAGTCCATCGTCTTCGCCATGGCCAATCCCATCCCGGAGATCATGCCCGACCTGGCCCGGGAGGCAGGAGCCCGAGTGGTGGGCACCGGCCGCAGCGATTTTCCCAACCAGATCAACAACAGCCTGGTTTTCCCAGGCGTGTTTCGCGGGGCATTGGACGTCCACGCCACCCGCGTTTCCACCAAGATGAAATTGGCGGCGGCCGAGACCCTGGCCGCGCTGGTCAAAGAACCCACCGCAGAGTGCGTCATCCCCTGGTCCCTGGACAAAGAGGTGCCCCAGGCCGTGGCCAAAGCCACCGCTGAAGCCTGGTAGAAAAAGCTCCCGGCGCAACCGATCTCCCCGGCTTCACAAGGCCAACTGGGAAACGCTGCTACCTTTTTCATCAGCGATGCCTTGCTGCGTCACTGGCCGGTGGAGCAAGCGTCGCGGCGACCGCTCCTGATTGACCGGCGGTTTAGCCTTTAAGTCAAACGGCGCGGCGCCATGAGGGAGGGACACGATGACTCTGGCGGTAATCATCCTGGGCGTGATCGCCATCTTGTCCCTGGCGATGGCTGCGGCGCTGCTGACACGATTGCTCAAAACCCGCAGCATCGAGCAATCTCAGGAGACTTTCCTGGGCCACCAGGTAACGGAAGTCCGCAACAGCCTGAGCAAAGTCGAAACCGCGGTGGTCGAGTTGAAAACGGTCGGCGCCGGCCAAACCAGCCAGATCAAAACGCAACTGGATGGCGTTACATCTCTGATGGCCACGCTCAATAGCACCAATACGGCGCTCCGGGAAGCGTTGGCCAACACCCAGGTAAGAGGCCAATGGGGTGAACGTATGGCCGAAGACGTTTTCCGTATCATCGGCTTTGTGGAAGGGGTGAATTACGTTAAACAGCCTACCTTGCCAGGCAGCGGCTCCCGCCCCGACTTCACCATAAATATGCCGCAAAACAAAAAGTTGAACATGGACGTCAAATTTCCGCTGGCGAATTATATGAAGTGCCTGGAGGCCGAATCTCCGGAAGCGGAGGAGGCATTCCGGCAGGATTTCTTAAGGGACGTTCGAGACCGGGCGAAAGAGGTGGTGGGCAGGGAATACATCGACCCGGGACAAAATACCCTGGATTACGTATTGGTGTTCATTCCCAACGAACAGGTGTACCAATTCATCCAGCAATACGGCAGCGCCACCGTGGAAGAAGCCCTGCGCAACAAGGTGGTCCTGTGCTCGCCCATGACCCTGTTCGCCATCCTCAGCATCGTGCGCCACGCCCTGGACAACTTTGCGATGCAAGAAGCCTCCGACGAGATTGTCAGCCAGTTGGGTCTTTTCGACAAACAGTGGATCGAGTTTGTTAAGCAGATGGATACGGTAGGACGCCGCATCGAATCAACTCAGAAAGGATTCGAAGCTCTGGTGGGCACTCGCCGCCGGGCCCTGGAACGTCCCTTGAACCGTATCGCATCTATCCGGCGGGAGCGTGGACTCAGCCTGCCCGAAGAGATCGGGGAGGGCGTCGTGCCGGAGGAAACGGAGCGAGACCCGTTGGAATTGGCCGAAACCACTGGCCAAGAATCATGACCGGCCGTGCATTCATTCTCAGGTCAACGTTGACCTGAACCCGCCGGCTGACCTGCATGCCGCCGTCAAAGACGCCTCGGCATACGTACCGGCAACGGAGTGGAGGGCCCCACGTCAATGGAGTCCCTCGCGATAGGCCTGCGGGTGGCGTTTGATACGCCCGAGGGCCTCAAAACCAGTTCGGTACGGGTGAACGACAATGTCCTACGGGTGATCAACGCCATCTTGGGCATCGGTTCCCCACGCCGGGGCACCGTCCGCTGGTCGCCCCCCGTGGCCGATCTCACCCTGGAGAAGGTAGCCCGATCGATGGAACAGATATTCTGACGGCCCATGCAATGACAATGCGGCTTTGCAGACTCACCGGATTGACCGGTCTCACCTTGATGCT
>JADFPM010000126.1 GCA_022562335.1 Chloroflexota bacterium | reverse complement strand
CCTGGCGGCCGATTCGTCTTTGGAAACGGAGAGTTTTATCTCGGCGATCTTGGGCTGGCCGTTACCGTTGCCGGCCGTCTCCGCGGCGTGTTGGAATGTTTCTAACGCCTCGGCCATCCTGCCGGCCCCGGCCACGGCTTTGAATTCGCCGCCGTAGATCAGGCCGTCCATTGTCTCTCCGCCCACGGCCAGGCTCAAAGGCCCGTTGCCTCCGCAGTACAGCCGGATGGGCGTTTTGGGCTTGAAGTTCAAGACAAAAGCATGATCGGGATTGAAGTTGAAGTAAGACGCCAGGGCCGGGTATTCTTCGAACCTCACCGTCTCGCCGTCGAGCAAACGTCTCAGGCATTGGGCGGTCTGGCGCAACATGGTGATGGGCTTGGGCGAGTTGACCAGGTTTGGCGTGTTGCCATTCCCCCGGGCCAGGCCGACGCTGAACTCATCGCCGTCCATGATCTCGCTGATGGCGGCCACCGAGTCGGCCAGGTCCACCGGGTTCCGGAAATACTGGACCGTGACGGCGGTGCCCAGGTTGATGGGTATATTGGACGCCATGGCCGCCAACACCACGAAGGCATTGCGGCTTTGGAGGTTGTCGGTGACCCAGATCTGGGTGACGCCGCCGGCCTTGGCGGTCTTTCCCAAAGACACCAATTCTGGGACTGGATGGTCTTTATAGGTCGGTAGGTGGAACTGAACGCCGATCTGCAATTATCCCCCCTTGGGATTTAACCAACCGGTGGAATCTGGTTCCGGATATACCCGCTGGGCGCTGCTAGTCTCCCGATGCCGCTCCCGTCAACATGGCCCTGGAGGGCATGGCGTTTCGCCACGTCTTCACTTCGGGCGTGGGGATCGAGTTGATCGTGGCCTGGTCCGGTCCTTCCAACTGGAAGGGCAGCTTGTACAGCTCTACCACGTTTTTCACCGTCATCTGATAGCGCTCTTCCGGCGTGCAGTCGGATAGTATCTCACTGAGCACCTGCATGGAATGGGGGAAGACCGAGTCGCCGTGGGGATAATCGCTGCCCCACATCATGGTCTCGGTGCCGATGAAGTCCCGGGTCATGATGCCCAACGGGTCGTCTTCAAAGGTGACCCGGAAGTTGCGGCGCCAGTACTCGCTGGGCAACAGGGGCAAACCGAAGACCTTCTCGCCGCCGCCCCGGATATAAGCCCAGTCCAGGCGTTTCAACATCATGCCCACCCAGCCGGTCTCAAACTCGGTGACCACGAACCTCAAGCCGGGATATCGCTCGCAAACGCCGGACTGGATGATATCGGCCACGGTGAACATGACCCCGGCGAATGACAGGGCGCTGCCCCCCTGCCGGAACGGCAGCCCGTGGTTCTCGGTGGCCCCGGTGAAGATGTGCCAGTTGATGGGCATCTCCATGGCCTGGGCCGCCTCCCAGAACTTGTTGTAAAAGGGGTCGGAGTAGAGCTTGTCCGGCGGCGCCGTGGCCGCGACGGAAACGCCCACGTGGCCCAGCTTCTTGGAGCGCTCCATCTCCTTGACGGCCTCGTCCAGGTCGAAAAGCTGGATGCTGGCCAGGGGAAAGAGCCGGTCCGGCGCGCCTTTGCAGTAGTCGGCCACCCAGTCGTTGTACAGAGAGAAGGACGCCTTGACGATGTCCAGGTCTTCGATCTGATAAATGTTGAATATCACGCTGGGATATATGATCTCGGCGTTTATCCCGTCCAGTTCCTGATCTTTGAGACGCTCAACCACGTCGTAGCACCCCGGCCGCGCCAGTTCGTAACCCAGCTTCCGCATCTCGATGGCTTCGGGAGTGGTGAAATCGACGTTCTGCATGAAAAACCCCGATAGGCCGATGCCCAGCTTGCCGTTGCCCAGGGAGAGTTGGGGGCCCCTGGCCGGGTCCACGGTGACCATCTTCGGGGCCCTGTCGCCGAAGAGCTTCTCCAGGGGATGGAAGAACTCGGCCGACTCCACAACGTGGGAATCCGATGATATGCAAAGCTGTTGGGCCATGAGAAAGTCTCCTTTTGATAGTATCGCCGGTCCGGATCTATCGGCAGGGTCTATTTATTGCCGCTTTGCCCTCACCCAGCCCCCGGTTTCATCGAGGGCATCCCTCTCCTACCGGGAGAGGGAACGAGGGTGAGGGTTGTTCTTAGCGAACGCCCCCGTCTATTGCCCGATTATATTTAACAGCGCTTGCCGTTTTTCAACATTCACCGCGTGCAGCCCCCGCTGGATGGCGGCGGGCACGTCCGAGGGGTCTTCCACCCGCTCGGCGTAGCCGCCGGCCGCCTGGCAGATCAACTCGTATTGGAAGGTTTGGTCCAGGGTGCTGACGGCAAAATCGTTGTTCTTCACCGCGTACCCGTCGGCGTAGCTCACCTTTGTGGCGTTCTGCACCGCGTTCCAGATGCCGTTGTTCCACACGATGTTAAGAACCGGCAGGTTCTGGGCGTTGGAGACGATGTGGGTCGCGGTGCCCGATCCGAAGATGTAGGAACCGTCGCCGATGCAGCAGACCACGGTTTTCTCCGGCGCGGCCAGCTTGGACCCCAGGGACGCGCCCAAAGCCCATCCCAGGGCCGCCGAGGGTGGCGTCCCGAAAAACGTCCCCGGATGATCGAAGTCTATCTGGGAAACGTCTATGCCCAATTCGTTGAGCAAGATGGTGTTTTCGCCCAGGACCTCGGCCAGGCAGCGGGAGAACCACGCCTTGCTTATGGGGGTTTCATGCTTGCCATCTTCGGCGCGCTTCTCGGCGGCTTGGCGTCTTTCCCGGCTGGCGGACGACCATTTCTCTTTGCGGGCCTGGACGGCGGCGGGATCCACCCCAACGTCTTTGACCGCGTTGACCAACGCCTCCATGGTGAGCCTGGGACTGCCAGCCAGGTTGAAGTCCACGTGGAAGCCCCGCACCGGGTAGGTGGAGAAAAGCGGGTCTTCTCCGATTCCGATGATGCGGGCGTCGGACGGGGGACCAGACCCGGCCGTGGTCCAGGGCACGTCGGCCTCCAGGACCACCACCACGTCGGCGTCTTTCAGGCTGGACCCCACGTCGCCTCCGCCGTAAAGCGGGTTGCTCTTGGGGAAATTGGCGTAGAGCGCCCCGGCGTCGATGACCGCCATTCCCAGAAGCTCGGCCAATTCCACCAGCGGTTGGATCGTGCGGGTGTCTTTACCCGCCGCCCGGGTGACCAATATCGGGTCCTTGGCCTTGGCCAACAGGCTCGCGGCCTGGGCGATGGCTTCGGGAGTGGGAATCCTCTCCTCCGCCTGTTTCATCCTGGGTTCGGCGGCATAGGAGATGCTTTCCAATTCCTCGGCCAGGACCTCTCTGGGAAGACTGAGGTACACGGGACCGGCGGGTTGCGACTGGGCGATGGCCAGGGCCCGGTCCACCACGCTCTCCAGGTCCGCGCCGTGGCGAAGCTCGTAGTCCCACTTGACCCACTCCCGGACCATCGACCCCTGGTCGAAGGATTCTTGGGCCCAGTGGATGCTGCCGTTGCGGGAACCCAGGGCGTCGCCTTCGGCGATGGGCGTGCGCCCGGCGGTGAACAGCATGGGAATATTGGACTTGAAGGCGTTGATCACCCCGGACATGGCGTTTGCGGTGCCGGGGATGGTATGCACCATCACCACCTGCGGCCGGCCGGTTATCATGGTGTAACCGTGGGCCATCGCCACCGCCGTCACCTCATGGGGGACCGGAATGGGCTTGGGCAGCGGCTGTTCCTGGGTCCTGCGTTTGGCGTAGGCTTCTATGATGGGGGCAAAGTCCGTCCCCCCGTTGCCAAAGAAGTATTCGATGTTCCGGGCCGCCAAAAGTTCCAGATAAGCCTCGGCCACGCTGCCGACTTCTACGGTTTTATTCATCACACTTTCTTACCCTATGTGCTATTTGAGGATGTGTCATGCTGAGCCAGCCGCAGCGGCGAAGTATCCGGGGAGGGGAGACCCCGCGGCCTCAGGCCCTTCGCTACGCCCAAGGTGACATCTCAGGTTGGATGTGTGGTTTGCGGTCCATCTGCGGAGCCGCCCCGATGACCGTTTCCCAACGCGCCACGCCTAAAATGGGCAAGACCCGCACAGATTGTACACTGTCCTACAATCGGCCGGTTATCGTCTCCCTGACCTCCGCTAAGATGCAGTCACGGCCTCCTTGACCGGCACGTAGCGGGAGATGAACAGGTGCATGGCGTCGGTGACCGCCCGGTAGAAATGGGGCTCCCGGTCGAAGAAGTGGTCCTGTCCGGCGAACAGGTGCAGGTCGACGGGCACCCCGGCGTCTTCCAGCTTCTGGTACATGACCATGGTGGTGGAGTGGGGGACCCGGTCGTCGGATGTGCCGTGCAGGAACAGGGCGGGCGGATAGTTGGCGTCGGCGTAGGAAACGGGGCTCGCGGCGATGACCAACTCGTCGGATGGGTCTTTGCCAAACATGGGCTCAAAGTCGGGTGTTCTGGCCCGGTCGATGACGGTGGTAACAGGAGATACACCCACCACGGCCGCCACCCGGCTGCTGACGGTGGGATTCCCCCCGTCACCTTCAAACTCCTTTAGGTCCGGCGTGCCCGCGGCCAGCAGGGCCAGGTGCCCGCCGGCGGATTTGCCCGCCACCACGATCAGCGACGGGTCGATGCCCAGCATTTCCGCGTTGGCCCGCATCCAGCGGATGCTTGCCTTGACGTCTTGGATCTGGGCCGGCCAGCGGGCCTCGTCCATCACCCGGTATTCCCCGGCGACGCAGACGTATCCGTGGTTGGCCAAGCCGATCCCGTACCTTTCCGTCAGGGGCGTCCGGTCGGCCCTTCTCCATCCGCCTCCGGGCAGAAACAGGATCCCGGGGACCGGTCCGGACAGGTTGACGGGTTTGATGATGTCCACCAACAGGTCCCGGTCTCCGCCTTTGCCGATGACCACATTCTCTTCGATGTTGACGCCGCTCATTTCACTCTCCTGCATATGGGATATCTCTGGAGGCGGGGATGTCACTCCGGCCAACACGTTAAAATAGCGGACCGCCGCGATGTTTGGGCCTAGGCGGGTAACTTCCAGTCCAGCCAATCGCACAGGGCGCGGCCCATGATCAACTCCTTGTCGTTCTCGGTCAGCCAGGGCAGTTCTTCGGTGAACATGGTCACGCACTCGCGCCAGGTACAGGGCATGCGCGTGATGTCGGTGCCCCAGAACATCCGCTGGGGGCCAAAGGCGTCGTAGACCTGGTGGATGTAGTCGTGGATGCTGCTGAACGGGTACGGGCCGCTGGAATAGCTGGGCGCGCCGGTGGCCTTGATCGCCACGTTGGGGTATTTGGCCAGGGCAATCATCTCCGATAGATTGCCAAAGGCGTCTTCGTCGGTCTTGCCCCCGGTCCTGCCGAAATGGTCGATGATGAGTTTGACTTCGGGGTGCTTTTCCGCCACCTGTCCGACCAACGGTATGAAGTTGCCGGCGGCCAGGGCCACCGGCAGACCGGCTTCTTTCGCCGCGGTCCACAGCCAGTCCATGGTGCCGTCGGTCAGCCAGGTCTGCTGGTGGGGCTGCTGGAAGGTGAACCGCAGGCCCAGCATTCCCGGTAGCTGCTTCCAGCCGGGCACCAGGCCGTGGCTTTCGGGGCGGTCCAAAGGGAAAGCGCCCAGCACCGCCAGCCGGTTGGGGTGTTGCCGGGCGGCTTGGATGGCCAGCGCGCGGGAGTCGGGGTCCCAACCCGGCGGGTGGATCACCGCCCCGTCGATCCCGCCCTCATCCATCTCTTTCAACAGGTCGTCCGCGGTGAATGATGTGATCTGACGGTGAGACGGGTTGGTGGGCAGTCCCTTTCCCCAAATGTGGACCTGGGCGTCGACTATCAGCATAGGGCCGCTCCTCGTTCAGTGTTTGATTAGCGATCAAAGGGACCCACACCGTGTAAAGCAGGGTCCCTCGGGTTTGGTCCGTTGATTCAGGCGGCCATTCGTTGGTCAAACCCGCCGCAGAAGCTCTTCTTCCAACCGTTGGGCGTCGAATGCTTCGCTGGCCTGGGCCACCAGTTGGTCGCCTTGGCGCACCTGCTGCTCGGCCAAGGTTTCCTCCATGGATTCCGGCGCCTCTTCCTCCCGCTCGCGCCGCCGGGTCACATCCCGGGCGTGCTCGACGAAGAGGCGGCGCATGGCCACCACCACCGAGTCGGTGGACGACAGGTATTCGGGCATACCGTATTGGACGTACTTTTCGGCGTCGTAATCCTGGTTGCGGAAATTGAAATTCAAGAACCAGTTTCGATACGGCCAGGTTGCCCCTTTCACGACGCGGCGGAGCACGCTGGGCGGCTTGCTGTACCGCTCCACGTTGAGGTAGACCATGCGCGTCAGGTTCTCCTCCACGGGCACCGGCCAACGGGTGCTGCGGAAGTCGCGGTTGTTGCCGCCGGTGCGGGACATGCCCGGAAGACGGGTTCCGTTCCATTCGTTGACGTCGGGAGTGTCGGCGGAGACGGGCCGTTGCCTTCCCGGCGTCTGCCCGCGGCGCTTGGCCTTTTTATCGAAGAACCAGGTCCACAGCAGCCGCCACTTGTGTAGCGGCCAAACGCCGTCCACGCCCGGATAATACATCTGGTACGGGATGTTGCCGTTGTCGTCGTAATAGAAATTCTCCACCGACGACTTGCCGCTGCCGGGCCGGTAGTGGACGTTCTTATCATTGACTATGTTGACCCGGTATCCCAACGGTGTGCGGGGGCGCCCTCCCAGCCGGCTGCCCAGGATGCGAAGGGCGTTGCGGTGGACCATGAAGGCGTTGTGGGCGTCCATGGTGTTTTCCAGGACCAGCACCCAGTTGCAGTCGAACATGCAATAAGACGGCCGGAGTATGTTGTGGTCTTCAAACATCTCCGGGGGTATGTCTTCCTCGGGGGCCACCGGCTCGCCGTCGCCCATCCACACGAAAACCAGGCCTTTCAGCGTCACCGTGGGGAACTTTCGGGCCTTCATGCCGGGAGCGCCGGTCATCTTGGAGTCGGGACCCTCGGTGAGGAAAGCCACGCAGTTGCCGTCGCCGTCGAAAGTGGCGCCGTGGTAGGGGCAGGTCACGAAGCCCTCGAAGTAGCATTTGCCCATGGAAAGGTAAACCGACCGGTGGGGGCACCAGTCCAACAGGGCCTGCACCTTGCCCTCCTTGTCCCGGAAGAAGATCACGTCGGTGCCCAGCATGCGGAGCATGGAAGGCTCGCTCTTCTTCACGTCTTTTTCCGGCAGTGCGGGATACCAATATTCCCGGTAACCCAGCGGGGGGATCCGGCTGCGGCGGTCCTGGTCGTCGTCGGGCACCGCGAAGGGCGGTGTCTCGTTGAAGCCTTGGAAGCCCCGGCGCATCTTCTTGTAGCCGCCGGGATAGCCTGATAGTTGCCTTGTGAATAGCTTTGCAAGTCCCATGGCCACTCTTCCTGATTACGGATTAGCGATGGACTGCGCGTATATTATCACTTTTACATCGACAGGCGGGACCGCGGCGTTGCGGCCCCATACCGGAGCCAGTCTGGCCCGTTCATTTCGGCTGCTGCCCTGCGCATGTCATGTTGAGCCAGCCGCAGCGGCGAAACTCCGACTTTGTCGCGAGTCCTCGACGGAGTCGGGACATCTGGTGGAGGGCGTTACTCTTCCGGCAACCACCAAGCAGCGGCTTGGGGTTCTTGGTCACTCCGCTCCCAGAATAACCATTTTGAATAGCGGAGTGATCTATCAGAAGGGGTAT
>JADFPM010000125.1 GCA_022562335.1 Chloroflexota bacterium | reverse complement strand
CTCGCGGCCCTTGAGATCGGCAAGGTCAACGGCCTGATGGGCCAGGGGGATTTCCAGGGGGCTCTGGCCGCGGTGGACCGGGCCATCGCCCTGGCCCCGGATGTCTTCGTTTATCACAACCACCGGGCTTCGGTATTGGCCCAGTTTCAAGCACGCACCGAGGGCCCCAGGGAGTTGGAATGCAGCCGGCTTGCCGAGGGTCCTCAAGGATCGGTTTTGCCCTATGAAGGGTGCCTCAGCCGGGAGATGTATAAAAGCAACCGCCTGGGAACATTGCACCGGCCCTTGCATTACCGTGCAAGGGTGGCGTTGGGAGCAACCACCATGGCGCTGGCGTCACTCACCGGCGATGCCACCCTTGCCGATGACGCCATCCGGCTTCACCGTGAGGCGCTTCAATTGATGCCCTATAGCTGGCCGCTGTGGAACAGGCTGGCCTTCGCCTACGTCCGGCTCGGCCTGCCGGCGGACGCTTTGCCAGCGGTTGAAAGGTCCCTTTTGATCACCGGCGCCGGAGGCGCCACCGGCGAGCCAGAGTTCTCGGCCGGCGCCCGCTGCATCGCGGGGTTGGCTCACCGGGACCTTGGCGAACTGGAATTGGCGGCGGCGTCGCTGGAGAAATGCCTAAATCTGCGGGATTCGGGGCCGTCGGCAAAGGAAGCCCACCGGGTGTTGGCGTCGGTCTACGCGGGGTTGGGGCGGCAGGAGTTGGCCCAGCGGCACCTGGGGTTGGCCAGGTGATCGGTGAAGATGTCCGTCTTGGCGGGGAGGCCTTGGTCAGTGGCGGAAATGCGACTGCTCAAAGCCTTTGGCGTCGGCGGAGATGAGCAGATCGGGACGGTTGCCCCACCGCTTCAGGAACCGGCCGAAATTCTTGCGGCTCAACTCGTCCCGCTGGTTGTCGTCCAGCTCGGTCCACTGCCTGTGCTCGTGGCGCACCAGGGGCAACGTGTTATCGGAAACGATGCGGAATCCCTTGTCTTTGAATTGGAAGCAATAGTCGATGTCCAGGTTCCGGTAAAACCGGAAACATTCCCGCATCAGGCCCACCGTGTCGATGGCATCCCGCCGGAAGGCCATGCAATAGGCCTGCATGGCGTCGGCTTCGCCCTGCTCCACCTCTTCGTGGAAATGCTGCATGTCGTCGGTGGTCAATCCGTAGGGGCCAAAGATCCCCACGCTCTGGTCCTCAAGACCGGCGCGGATGGGGTCAAGGATGTTGCCCACGATCTCGGCCGAGCCGTCCAGGACGATGATGTGTTTGCCCCGGCTCTGTTTCAACCCGATATTCTTACCGGCGGCGTCGCCAACGTTGTGGTCGCAATGGACCACCCGCATGATGGGATTTTTCGCTTGGAATTCCTCTAGCCACTCCCCGGTGCCGTCGGTGGACCCGTTGTCGATGACGATGATCTCGCTGGAAAACCCCTGGGAGCAAGAGATCATGCTGGTCACGCACCGCTCCACGTCTTCCGGGTAGCTGTAGGCGTTCAGGATGAAGGTGAAGTCCACCTGGGACGGTTGCCCCAGGAACGATTCCACCTCGCGGGACGAGGATACCGAGGGCCAGAGTTCGTTGCGCTGCTCCAGGCCGGTCTTAGGACGGATGCGGGACCTTTGTTCGGTATCCTGCACCAAGAATCCGCTGGCGGAGACCTGGGACCGCAAAGCGTCGGCGCTGGCGAAGTCGGACTGGTCCCTCAGCGCGACGCGTTGGTCTATGGTGGCGGCTACGGCGTCCGGCACGGCGAAGGCCGCCGGGACCTGGTCCAAGTCCAACCCAAATATGCGGTCAAACTCCAGTAGCAACCCGCGTTTGGCCTGGGGCAACAGGTCCGAATGCACCATGTCCCAGGTGATGGCCAAGGCGGCCGGCAGGTCCAGGTCGTTTTCCACGGCGGCCCAGAACTTTTGCCGCCAAGGTTCGGCGTCGATGACCTGACCCTTCAAGAGCGGCAGGTCGTTCCACACCCACATGCGGTTCCTCAGGTTGTTCAGCGCCTTCTCCGCCGCCCGGAGGGAAGTGAAGGTGAAGTTCATCCGGTTGCGGTAGCGGATGGTCATGCAAAGGTAACGGAAGGACATGGGGTCGAAGCCCCGGGAGATCAGCTCGTCAATGAGGAAAACGTTGCCCGAGGACTTGGCCATCTTGGCGCCGTCGGCCAGCAGATGTTGGGCGTGGACCCAGATATTCACGTGCTGATGGCCAAAGGTGGCCTCGCTCTGGGCGATCTCGTCTTCGTGGTGGGGAAATATATTGTCCACCCCACCGGTGTGGATGTCGAAGCGTTCCCCCAGGTACTTGTGGGCCATGGCGGAACATTCGATGTGCCAGCCGGGGAACCCGTCTCCCCATGGGCTTTCCCATTTCAGGTCCCGTCCTTCCTCGGCGGCTTTCCACAGGGTGAAGTCCCGGGGGTCTTTTTTCAAGGGATCGGCTTCGGCGCGTACCCCTTCCAGAAGGTCTGCCCCCGTATTGCGGGACAGCTTGCCGTAGCCCTGGAAATTGGCCACGTCGAAATAGATGTTCCCGCCCCTTTCGTAGGCGGAGCCGTTGGCCATCAGCGTGACCACCATCTCCACCATCTCTGGGATGTGTTTGGTGGCCTCGGGAAAAACGTGGGCGGGTTGTATGTTCAGCCTGGCTTCATCGCGGTGGAAGGCTGCGGCGTAAAAGTCGGCGATGTCCTGGACGGTTTTGCCCTCGGCCAGGGCCGACAGGATCATCTTGTCGCCGCCGGTCTCCAACGCCTCCTGGCGCATGTGGCCCACGTCGGTGATGTTCTTGACCTGGTAAACCTCGAGCCCGTTGGCCTCGATCACCCGCCGGATCCAATCGGCCATCATGTAGGTCCGCAGGTTGCCGATATGGGCGTCGCGGTAGACGGTGGGGCCGCAGGTGTACATGGTCACGCGGCCGGGCGTTATGGGTTGGATATCCTCCACTTTCTTGGTCAGGGTGTTATAGAGCCTGAGCAACCTGGTTCCCCCTTCCTGTGGACTCCCCGGTTTCCATCGTTGATAGTGGACGGTTCTCTTGGTCAGGGTTTTATAGATCTTGACCAACCTGCTATCCCTTTCCAGTGAACCTCCCGGTTTCCCCGGTTCCATTCCCGGTTCCATTCGATGAAAGTGGACGGTCCGGCCTGCCCCGGACGAACGTCCGGCGGTCTCCGGAGTTTAACACTTACAGTGGTGCCTCGCCACCGCTGGGACCGGACGGTTTTGGGCATGCTGGCCGGGTCGGTTGTCCAGGTTTGCTAGGTTTGAGAGACGACCCCCGATGCTATCAAAGACTCGATCTCCGTAGGTGACAAGCCGATCTCCCGCAATATCTCGTTGGTTTCCGCGCCCAGCATCGGCGTGGGACGCCCCAAACGCATGGGCGTGCCCGAAAGCCTGGCGGTGGTACCCAGGTGGTCGGCCTTGCCCTGGCCGGGATGGTCCCGGGTGACGATGAGGCCCGCTTGACGGACGTATGGGTCGTCCCGAAAGTCGGGAATGGCCAGGTTTGCCGTGGCGCTGACCGACCCCGCGTTGAGCAGGGTTACCCACTCGCCCCTGTCTTTGCCCCCGAAGATGTTGGAAAGCTCCCGGACCAGTTCTTCGTCGTTGTCCGCTCTTGCTTGGGCCGTGGCGAACCGGGGGTCGCTGGCCAGGTCGTAGAACTCTCTCAGGTTCGTCAGGTTGCGCCAGTCCTCTTCTTGCGGACAGTGCAGGAACAGCCAACCGTTGCCGGAGGCGTCGTTGGCGCAGTATAGCCGCGACAGGGCCGAGTCGCCCCTAGCGCCAAGACCTTCGGGCTCGTTGCGTTGGTAGCCCTGGTAGTCTAGGAAATAGGGCGATTGAAGCAGGCAGGCGGTGAGGGTCAGCCCGCTGTCCACCGACTGTCCCTTCCCGGTGCGGTTGCGCTCGTGCAGGGCCAGGGCCACGGCGTAGGCTCCCAGCAGGCCGGTGCCGTAGTCGCTCATGGGATAAGGCAACACCTTAGGAGCTCCGTCGCGGCCGCCCCGGCGTACCTGGATGCCGCTGGTGGCCTGGGCCAACTGTTCCCATCCGGGCCGCTGGCTCCAGGGTCCATCGTAGCCAAAGGCGTTGAGGGAAGCGTATATGATGTCCGGTTTCTTCTGGCTCACCTGCTGGTAGCCCAACCCCATCCGGTCCATCGCGCCCTTGCGGTTGTTCTCCACCACCACGTCGGCCGTTTCCACCAACCGCCAGAAAATGTCCTTCCCCTCTTCGCTCTTCAGGTCCAGGCGGATACTGCGCTTGCCCCGGTTGACGTCCATGTTTCCTTCGGCGGCGTAGGGACGCCGAGGGTCGTCGATCTTTATCACGTCGGCGCCAAACTCGCCCAGGGTGCGGCCGCAGGTGGGGCCGGCCAGCACGATGGCCAAGTCCAAGACCCTTATCCCGTCCAGCACCGAGGTGAGACTCGCCGAAGCCGAAGCCGGGGCCGACGGTTTTCTCACGTCGGCGGCCTTCAGCTCCGCCAGCACTTCGGCGGTGTGCTCGCCTAACGTTGGGGCCCTTCCCTGGATCGCGCCGGGCGTGCCGCGCAGCTTGACCTGCACGCCGGGTTGCTTCATCTTTCCCAGCTTGGCGTCATCGACCTCCACCACCATATCGGCGGCAATGGCGTGCTCGTGGACCATCCATTCATCGATGGTCTTGCAGATGGTGCAGGCGCCGCCCTCAGCGTTGATGGCGTCTTCCCACTCTTTGGCCGTCTTTTCTTTGAAGACATCTTGAAAACGTTCCAGCCACATCTGGCCGTAGCCGGGGTCCAGGGGTTTGCCATAGGCCGACACCAATTCTTCAAGCCATTCGCTCCGGCCGGCCGCCCGAAGGAATTGGCCGATGAATCTTTCGTACATGCCGTGGTTTTGCACCCAACGGCCGTCGGCGCACTGGTACTGGCGGGCCATTACCATCCGAGGCAGCATGAACAGGTCCATAGTCTCCTGTTCGTGAAGTTTCACCAGATGGTGTCCCATGGCGGAGAACATGGCGTCGTACAAAGGGACCTCTATGCGCTGGCCTTTGCCCGTCTTGTCCCTGGCCCCCAGGGCCATGGCCACCGAGACTGCCCCGAGGATGGCGGCAAAGGTGCTGGCCACCGGCAAGGGCAAATACAACGGCTCCGTCTGTCCGTCGATCTTCGAATAAACCCCGGTCGCGGCGGCGACGATGCCTTCCCAGCCTTGCCGGTCCCGCTGCGGGTTCCCCTCGCCGAATCCGGGCAGGGAGCAATAGACTAACTGGGGGTTCTGCTGGGAAAGGGTCTCGTACCCGATGCCCAGCCGGTCGGCCACGCCGGGACGGAAGTTTTCAATCACGACGTCGGCCGTGGCGGCCAGTTGCTGGGCCGCCTGCAGGCCATCTTCGGATTTGAGGTCCAGCACCACCGAACGTTTCCCCCGGTTCCAGGTGGCGAATGCCGGTTGGCTGCGGGCGGGGTCGCCTTCGGGCCGTTCGATCTTGATGACCTCGGCGCCCTGGTCGGCCAATAACATTCCCAATAATGGGCCGGGTATGTGGTGGCCGAAATCCACCACCCTGACGTCGGTCAGCGCTCCCGTGGCACGGGTCTCGTTGGATATTTTGGTGGTCATGATTCGCTCCTAGATTGACAGTGTTCTGGTGTTGCGACCATACACGGAGATTGCTTCACAGTGAACGGTTATTTATCCAGGATGATATTCGGCGGCGACAGCCAACTACCGTCGCCGGCGGAAACCTCTCTGCTGGGAGACTCGACAAACCCGATCATCGTCCTTTCGGCGGTTTGGCTGACGCAGAACCTGGTGTACAGGCCGTTGGCGGATATCCAACTTGTTCCAATGACCGTCCCGCGCGCCTCAAAATTTGATATCTCATAAGGGTCGTCGTTAAAGACCAGCACACAGGTGGAAAACCCTTCCGGAGGATCGATCTGGCTGTTTGGCACAATCTCGTAACCACCATTGGACTCGGTTACCAGCCGTTCCAAGATATCTTCGGGGGACTCATCTCGTCCCGGATCTGTCATGAAGATGCCCACAACCCGGTAATCGCTGGTGGGATCAGCGGTTGTTGTTCCGGGGGCCCTCATGTCGAAATAACCAAAGGTCACCCAAATGTCCCACCCGTCGGGCACCGTGGCGGCCGCGGGGACACCGATGATTGAAAGTGGGGTCATTGGATCAAGGCCATCGCCCGAGGTTTGAGAATCTTCCAACAATACCCTGGCCACAGCGGCCGACACGACGGGTGCGGATAATAAGATCCCCAGGCTCCCCACCGAGGTTTCGCCCGATGACCGGGTCGCTATACCCACCATCTTTCCCTGCAGGTTTACCGCGGCCCCGCCGCTGCTTCCGCTGCCCAGTTGGCCATCGAATTTGATCGTGGCTCCATCAAATTGGAACCCGGCGACCGTGCCCTTCGTTGCGGTCAATGTGTCTCCGCCGATCCCAGGGAACCCTCCTAAGATCAGACCGTCACCAAGATAGGGTAGCGTTCGAGACCATTCCAACGGTCTGCCGATGGGATCCCCGATTCTAAGCAGCGCCAGGTCTATGTTTTCACCTTGGAACACGATGGTCCCGTCCGTCACCAGGGGCGGCCCACTTTCGGGGTGGAGCGATACCTCGATGCCGCCTACCGCTCCGTCAATCACATGGGCGTTGGTGATCACGTGCAGCCCGTTTCCAACGATCACGCCGCTGCCCTGGGAGGTGCCGCGAGCCGTCTTCAAAATGATCTTCACCACCGAATGCTGAATCACCTGGTAAGGATCTGACGGTATGGGAGTAGGGGCAGGTTTGAGCGTGGGCGTGATGGTTGGGCGCGGGGTCGGCGTCGGAATAGGCGTGGGGATCGCTGCTATAGCCGCTTGCAGGCGTGCCTCGACGGTGGCATCTATGTCCGGGGTCGGCCTGGTGTCAGGGGTGGGTATGGCCGCCTTGACCGCTGCGGCAACAGCAGCCTCGATATCAATGGTCGGGCCGGGAATTGCGGTTGGCGCGGCGCCAGTACAGGCCCATGCAATGGACCCAAATAAAAACAGTACGGCAAGCAAACAAAGCTTACCTAAACAAAGCTTACCGATGGAGGCCTCTGCTAACGGTTTCACAGGATCAGGGGTAATCGGTTCGGTCACTCCCTGCCGGGCTTGATCGGTTTGATCGGATTGGTTGATTTGATGGTTGCTGGTTATTCCCCGCGGAAATGTCCGCGGCGACGGACCAGGGCTGGTGTCAATGATGGTTCCACCCGGCCGCCTGCGCTTAGTTTTTGCCCGGTCGGCTGAACCGGTGGGGCTTGAGATTTGGAGCTGTTGTCTGGGTCCTCCGGGTGAACTTGAGCGGTCGTGGGAAATCACCGCTGTTTGCCGGTATGGCCGTAAAATTGGCTCCTGGCAGGTGGCCCCCGCAAGTTCGACCGGTTAGTCTCCGCTAGCACGAATGGTAGCACCATCCCTAGCGGCTCCGCCAATGCGGCGTCTCGGAAAGATGATCGCACTATCAAATAACACGATACTTAGGATCATATAGTATCCCTTGACAATGGGTTAGCCGTACATCAATATTGTTGATGTCGCATCTCAATTAGTATCACAAAAAATGATACTAAGGCTCTCGATTTCCTCGGCAACGTCAATCGCTGGCAGTTTCAAACGGAGGCACGATGTTAAGCAACCTCGACGCGTCCCAGGCAGTGGCCAACCTGGAAGTGAAACCCCCGGATTG
>JADFPM010000124.1 GCA_022562335.1 Chloroflexota bacterium | reverse complement strand
CGACGCCACCAAGACCCGTCCTTCCGGGCCATCTTTCTCTTGATATGTGATAGTCACGGCGTCGCCAAATAGTTGATGCTCTCTCAGATGCGCCGGGGTAATCCCCACGTAGCCTTCTGTGGTAAAAGTCCAAATCGTCCCGCCGCTGTCTCTGATCCGCAAAGTCTCCAATTCTTCTAGGTTCCGGGCCACCACCTCCACCACCATTCCTTCCACTTCCCGCGACCCTTCGCCGGTTAGACCCGAACTGGGTTGGCCGCAAGCCATTACCACGACAACCGCCAACGAAAAGAAGCCGGTCCAGACGATATTAGACCCGGGGAAACAACGCGGGAATATCCTTGAGAAACCAAACACGGGAGCCTTGGATTCAAGGCAGGTTCGCTCCCTCAATTGAACTTGAAGACCCGGGTGGCCGCCACACCGGTGGCCAGCACCCACCCGGCCAGGATGGCCAGTTGGGGCCAGGTGGTCCACAACGGTTGACCTGCGTTGGCCACCTCGCGCATGGCCACCAGCATGGGTGTCAAAGGCAGTGCCTGGGCCACGTATGGCAGCACCGAGGGCAGGGCGGCGGTGGAAAAGAAAGTGCCCGCAAAGAACATCATGGGCAGGGCTATCGCGTTGCCCATGCCGGAAGCGGCGGCAGGGGTGCGCGACCAGGCCGATACGATGAAACCGATGTTTAAAAACACCATGCTTCCCAGAGCGACGATGGCGAATATGCCCAGAAGGTTTCCCGGGTTGCCATGGATCCGCGCGCCGAAAACAAAGACCCCCACGGCCAGTATGACGGCCGCCTGGATCAACGCCAACACCAGATGAGCCGCCACCTCTCCCACAAAGTATTTCCAGATGGGTAAAGGCGTGACCAGAAGCCGCTTCAATATAGACGAATTACGGTAGGTGCTGATGCGCACCGCGATGGATATGATGGAATTGGTCATGATGCCCAGGCCCACCAAGCCCATCAACACACCATCGAAATAGGAAACCTGTTCCACCAGCACCTCTTCGGATTCAACCACCTGCGACTCAACCAATCCCAGGTAGGGCGCACCCGTCATCTCCGCCAAAATCCGGGCGACCACGTGCCGAACCGTACCGTCCACCAACTGATTCCTGCCGGGATTCCCGGAACCGTACACCAGCCTGACGGGCAGCCCGCGGTCAGGGGCTTGCAACATGGCCGGGTCCTCGATCCCCAACGGTATGATCAATAGATAATCTAGGTCGCCGCTGGCCACGGCGCTCCGGGCTTGGGCTTCGTCGTTCCCATGGTCACCAATGGTCAGCAGGCTGATGGCCTCCAATTCCTCCCGTATCTGCTGAGAGACCGGCGAATCCGACAGGTCCACGATCAACAGGTCGCCCGGACCCACGGTGTTGACGTCAAAAAGTCCGAATACCACCACCAACAGCAACGGGAAAAACAGGGCCCAGAAGACCGCCTGCCGGTTGCGGCTCATCATCTTGAGATTGGCCAGGGTCAGCGCTACCACGGCTAGTCCAATAGTCCCTTGCCGGTGAGCTCAAGGAACACGTCTTCCAGCGTCACGGGAGTGATTTCCATATGCTCCAGACCGGACCCATTCTTACCGATCTGTTCCAACACCGGCCCCAGCGACTTGGAACTGTCTTTCAGGCGCAGCAGATAGGTGTTTTTATCTTGAAACTGGCCCTGAACCACCTCCACCCCATCGTCAAAAGCGGCTATCTGGGCGTCGGTCAAAGGGTTGGCCAAAACGACTTTCACGCTATAGGTGGCGCCCAGCCGGGAGATGAGATTGGCCGGGGTGTCTACCGCCACCAAACGGCCCTGGTCCATGATCGCCAATCTTTCACATAGGTTTTGGGCCTCTTCCATGTAGTGGGTGGTCAAGACGATGGTCACGCCCTGCTGATGGATCTGCCGGATCAACCCCCAGATGTTTCGCCGGGCTAGAGGGTCCAGCCCGGTGGTGGGCTCGTCCAGTATCACCAATTCGGGAGAGTTGACCAGGCTGGCGGCAATGGTGAACCGCTGTTTTTGGCCGCCGGAAAGTTGATTGAGGCGCATCTTCGCCTGGTCCGCCAGGTCAACCTGTTCCAAAAGCTCGGCGGGACGCACCGATTTGGGGTAGAAGGTGCCCAGTAGGGCGAGGATCTCGTTGAGGGACAGGTAATCGAAGTAGGCGGCAGATTGAAGTTGGACCCCGATCCTGGCCTTTATCTGGGCGCCCTGCCGCCGGATATCCATTCCCAGCACTGACACGCTGCCCTCGGTCGGGGACTGGAGCCCCTCGATTATCTCCAGAGTGGTGGTCTTGCCGGCCCCGTTGGGGCCCAGGATGCCGAATATCTCGCCCCGCCGGACGTTAAACGAAATACCGTCGACAGCATTGACCGAACCAAAACGTTTTACTAGAGATTCGACTAGGACCGCGTCTTCCATTAAACCTGTAAACCTGCTAAAGCCACGCTAAAACCACGAAAACCACGCCTAATAGGGCACCCGCAAGATTGTATCATGCTGCCCGCTTAACTTGGATCAGCGACAATGCCTTCGGTAACACCCGGTGAGCGCCAACTCGTTGACATCAAAATGCCCCTATGTTACGTTCCTGCACGGTCGATCACCGGCGGCAGGCCCGCCCGTAATCAAGGGTCCCCAACGCCGGCTAAATCTGCTCACCACCGGTAAATCAATAGACTATCACCTTAGACCGTTAAAGAAGTCGATGAGGCTTTCCTCAGCAATCCGCTTTATGCCCGTCCGGCACCTGTGCCCCACGTCCCTATTCAAACCTCCGGCCCCCGAATCCCCAACCGGATTCTCATGGCATTGACGACACCGGCCAGGCCCTGGTTCAAGACGCTGTGCTGGCTTTCAGTTTTGAGCGTGGGGGCATTGGTGGTGTTGGGCGGCATAGTGAGGGTGACCGGCTCTGGCCTTGGTTGTCCCGACTGGCCCCTGTGTCACGGAAGGCTGATACCGCCCTTGGAATTTCAGGCGGTGATCGAATACAGCCACCGGCTGGTCGCCTCCGCCGTGGTGGGCCCGTTGATTTTGGCAACCTGCATCGGGGCTTGGATCACCCAGCGGCAAGACCGCTGGATCGTGGTTCCCGCCACCGTGGCCGTGGTGCTGCTCATCGGCCAAGCGTTGTTGGGCGGCGTCACGGTGCTGACCGAACTCCCCGGCGGGATCGTTGCTGCCCATTTGGCCCTGGCTCAGGCGTTGTTGGCCACCCTCATCGTGTTGCTGGTGGTTGCCCACCGGGGGCCATTGTCACGGATTAGAACCACGGTTGAAAACAGCGGGAACGGCAGGTCCGGCAAATTCCCAGTGTTGATGCTGGCAGCGGCCGCGGCGGTCTACGGATTGATCCTCACCGGGTCCTACGTCACCGCGGCCGGCGCCACCGCCGCCTGCACCTCCTGGCCGCTCTGCCAAGGGGGTCTATTTCCCCAGTCCACCCTGCAGGCGATCCACATGGGCCACCGCTTGGCGACCCTGGTGCTGGGACTGTTCGTGCTTTACTCCTTGCATTTGGGATTTCGTGGCAAGGACCGGCCAAGGGGAGTAAGATTCCTTGCAATGGCCGCATCTATCATATTCGCTCTTCAAGTAACCGCCGGCGCGGCCACCGTTTGGCTGGACTTCGCGGTGGGGCTGAGGGCGCTTCACCTCTCTTTGGCCACCGCCCTCTGGGGCTTCGTGGCAGGTTTAGCGGCGCTGACCCACACCACTTCCCGTTCCCAGCACCCGGAGCTGTCCAGGAAGCTCGCCAATGATTGATCAGCAGGGCGTGGCACAAACCCCGGCGGCGAAGGGCGGCTCGATCATGAGCGTGGCCAGCGACTACCTGAGCATGACCAAACCGCCCATCATCATCCTGTTGGTGGTCACCGCGGTGGGAGCCATGTTTCTGGCGGCAGGCGGACCGCCGCCCTTGGTGTTGGTGATTTTGGTTTGCGTGGGAGGCTCCTTGGGCGCTGGTGGGGCCAACGCCCTGAACCACTATCTGGAGCAGGACATCGACTTGTTGATGCCCCGGACCCGGGAAAGGCCGGTCCCCGGCCAACGGATATCTCCCCGCAGCGCTTTGGCCTTCGGCGTGATATTGAACGTCGTGGCATTTGGCGTGTTGGCCGTCTGGGTCAACCTGCTGGCGGCGTCGTTGACCCTGGCCGCGACGTTGTTCTACGTGCTGGTCTACACCAGTTGGTTGAAACGCAACACGCCGCATAACATAGTGATAGGCGGCGCGGCGGGCGCCATACCTCCCATGGTGGGGTGGGCAGCGGTCACCGGCGGCTTGGACCTGCCCGCCGTGTACCTGTTCACCATCGTATTCTTTTGGACTCCTCCCCACTTCTGGGCGTTGGCCCTGTTGATCGAGAAAGACTATGCCCGGGCGCGTATCCCCATGCTGCCGGTGGTTGCCGGACGGCCAACCACGGTGGCGAATATCTTTCTCTACTCGGTGGTGCTGGTAGCCCTGACCCTGGTGTTCGCGCTGATCTCTTCGGTGGGGTGGATATACCTGGGTAGCGCGGCGGTATTGGGCGCGGTATTCATTCTGTTCGCCTGGCAGCTAAAGCAAAACGACTCTAGGCCCCGGGCGCGGAAGTTGTACCTATATTCCCTACTTTATCTCGCCCTTTTGTTCGTGGCGATGATCGCCGACACCCTCATCGTTTTTGAGATCGCCTAGCTGCCGATATTCATGATTAAATAACATCGATGGGGCAGGTTTACAGGATCAGGATTACATTGACAGTTAAGATGGGCCTGTGATAATGTCCCACCGGATAGTGAAATATTGCACTAACCAGCCTGCAACACGACGACCAACGCGGCGACAAGGGAGTCTTTAAATGGGGTTCAGCCCCCGGGGATCCGCGAGGCGGCCAACTGAATTAGCTTCTAGGGAAGACGGGGAGATGTCCAATCCTCGCAGAAGCCGGTTTATTAAATACCTGGCCATCTCGGCGGTTCTGCTTGTTTTCACCGCAGCCTGTTCTCAAGGCGACCGCTCCACCTTTAACCCCGCCGGCCCCGTAGCTGAAGCACAGCTTATGCTGTTCAACGTCTTGATTTGGATCATGGCGATCACCTTCGTCTTGGTGGAAGGTGTTCTGATCTATGCGGCCATAAGGTTCCGGGCCCGTCCCGGGCAAGGCAGGCCGGTCCAAACCCACGGAAACATGAAGCTGGAGATCGCCTGGACCGTCATCCCCACCATCCTGATCATGATCCTGGGCGTATGGTCCGTCGTCGTTCTTTGGCAGATCGACCAGCCTCCCGCCTCGGCGGACTACGTTTTGGAAGTGACCGCCACCGGCCACCAGTGGTGGTTTGAATTCGATTACGCCGACGCCGGAGGCGGCAAAGCCATCACCACCGCCAACGAGCTCCGCGTGCCGGTGGACACACCGGTGAGGGTATTGCTCGAAAGCGACGACGTTATCCACAGCTTCTGGATCCCCAGGCTGGCGGGCAAGGTGGACATGATTCCCACCCACACCAACCGCCTGTGGTTCCAGGCAGACTCGAACAAGATAGAGACCCTTCCCGCCACCTTCCTGGGGCAATGCGCCGAGTTCTGCGGCCTTTCCCATGCCCTGATGAAGTTCGAAGTCACCGTCATGGAGCAGGACGATTACGATGCCTGGGTTGAGTCCTACGGGCAACCGCAGATTCTGTCGCCCAAAGCACAACAGGGACAGAACGTTTTCAATGCCAATTGCGCGTCATGCCACACCTCCACCGGAGCCGATGCCGCCGCGTTGGTGGACGGCAGGGTGGCCGGCTTCCTGGCCGGGGGCAACATCGCCCCGGGGCCCAACCTCACCGACTTGGCAACCCGCCGGAAATTCGCAGCTGGTATTTTGGACCTGAACGAAGAGAATCTGCGGGCCTGGCTGAAAAACCCTAATGACTTCAAACCGGGCAACTGGATGTCCAAAAAAGCGCCTTTTTACCAAGGTGGGAAAAATACCCTTAGCGACGATGATATATCCGCGGTCATTGAGTATCTAATAAGCTTAAAGTAGACTATTAATGGCGCCAGGCTTTGCATTTTACGAGCCTGGGCCCGGGAACGCCGGCCCCGCATCTGGGGCGGCAGAGGCAGTAGATGGCGACAATAACAGGAGTACTGGCCAGACCTTCCAGCTACAGTGGTGTGTGGAGTTGGATCACCACCGTTGACCATAAACGCATCGGCATCCTTTACGGCTGCTCTGCTTTCTTCATGTTTTTGGTCGCGGGAGCCGAGGCCGGTGTGATGCGCGCCCAATTGGCGACGGCGGAAAGCGACCTGATCAGCCCCGGCGTGTTCAATCAGATGTTCACCATGCATGCCACGGCCATGGTGTTCAACGTCATCATGCCCCTGAGCGCCGCCTTCTTCAACCTGATCGTTCCCCTGGCCATCGGGGCCAGGGACGTGGCCTTTCCCCGCCTCAATGCCCTAAGCTTTTGGCTGTTCCTGTTCGGCACCCTGCTGCTACATGCCGGGTTCCTACAGAACCAGGCGCCCGACGCCGGCTGGTTCTCCTACGCCAGTCTTACGGAAAAGCCCTACAGCGCCAACATGGGTCTGGATTTTTGGGCCCTGGGGCTGTTGCTATTGGGTACCTCCTCGGTGGCCGCGGCCTTGAACTTCATCGTGACGATCATCAACATGCGGGCGCCGGGCCTCAGCCTCATGCGCATGCCGGTATTCATCTGGATGACCCTGATCACATCCATCCTGTTGGTGCTGGCCTTCCCGGTCATCACCGTGGGCCTGATCGAGCTCACCATGGACCGGAATTTTGGGACCCACTTCTTCATGCCCGTTGGGGGCGGCGACCCCCTCCTGTGGCAACACCTGTTCTGGGTCTTCGGCCACCCCGAAGTCTATATTCTGATTCTGCCTCCCATGGGAGTGGTGTCAGAAGTACTGCCCGCCTTCTCCAAGAAGCCGTTGTACGGCTATCCGTTCATCGTGTTTTCGGGGATCGTGATAGGCATCATGAGTTGGGCGGTTTGGAGCCACCACATGTTCACCGTGGGATTGGGGCCCATGGCCAACTCGGTATTCACCATCACCACCATGCTCATCGCGGTACCCACGGGAGTTAAGATATTCAACTGGATCGGAACCATGTGGGGCGGGGCTATCGAGCTTAAAACGCCCATGCTTTTCGCCATCGGCTTCGTTGCCCTGTTCATAATCGGTGGCCTCAGCGGCGTTTCCCACGCCGTCGCGCCTGCCGACAACCAGCAGCAAGACACCTACTACATAGTGGCCCACATCCACTACGTTTTGTTTGGCGGTTCCATGTTCGGCATCTTTGCCGGGATCTACTATTGGGCGCCCAAGTTCACTGGAAGGCTGTTGGGCGAGGGCTTGGGCAAACTGCATTTCTGGTTGCTGTTCATCGGTATGAACGTCACCTTCTTCCCCATGCACTTCGTGGGAATGAACGGCATGCCTCGCCGGGTTTTCACCTACTCGGCCGACTCGGGATTTCAGTTGCTGAACTCGCTTTCATCCTTCGGCTACATCATCCTGTTCGCCGCGATGGTGGTCTTTATCATCAACTGGATCAGGACCTCCCGGAAGGAGCCCGACGCGGGCCACGACCCGTGGGACGCCCCCGGACTGGAGTGGAGCATTTCCTCTCCTCCGCCGGTTTACAACTTCGCGGTGATTCCCCAGGTGGAGGGCCGCGACCAATACTGGATCGTCAAGGCGAAGGCCCGC
>JADFPM010000004.1 GCA_022562335.1 Chloroflexota bacterium | reverse complement strand
GATCAGATGAATGGGCTTTGGAAGAGTTCAGCTTTCCGCGCCGCCGTGACCGGGGAGACGACGGTCTGCACCTGTATTCATTCAAAACGCTAGCCTCCGCTAAAACGCTAGCCTCCGCGAAAAAGCCAGCCACTGCCTTCGCGGTGGGTGTGATGGCAGCCTGGCTGAATCGGGGTATCGCCCTCGCCGACGGTGGCGACGTTCGTTTTGGCGACTTGACCGTCGGCCCGCTGGTCATTCTGATCGTGGCTGGAACGGCGGCGGCGCTGTCGGTGGGTCTTTTTATTTTGAGGTGGCTGCAGTCCACGGGATCCGCTCCGGATTCACCTGACTCAACGGTAGACGCACCTCAAGGATCCGACGGCGGAACGGAGGATTAGCCCTTGTCCTCGTTAGGAACACCTCCAGAATCTCCCGAGCCCAAACGCGGGTTGCCGTCACTGGGCGGTTTGGTGGAATACCTGGCCACCGCCCGCAGGTTTAGCCCCAACGCAAAATTGTTCCTGGGATACGCTTTGATGTCCCAGACCGGTTCGGGCATCTGGACCGTGATGTTCAACCTGTACCTCAGAGACTGGGACGGGCGCCTTGAGCCGGTGGCGGAACCCGCCGGAGCGGCGGCGGTCGCGGCAACCGCCACCACCACAGGACGTTGACATAGAAGCCTCAATCGTTCTAGGCTGGGCCAGTAGCCCGGACCGCCCGGCTGTAGGGATTTGGGAGGAAAATGAAGTTCTATAGTTTTGATGAGACCACCTATCCCGGCATTCCCGATGAGATAGGGCCGGAGACGCGCCAGACCAACAAGTTTTGCGATCCGGTACTGGCCGCTGAAACCTATCAGGAGCACCTGGAAGAGTGGGCCGCGTGTGAAGACCTGGGTTATGACGGCATATTCGTCAACGAGCACCACTTCACCTATTTCAACATCAATCCGTCATGCACCGTGCTGGCGGCGGCGATCATCGCCCGCACCAAGACCATCAAGGTCGGGGTCATCGGCCACGTCCTTCCCCTGCGGCACCCCATCCAGACCGCGGAAGAGTTCGCCCAACTGGATATCCTGTCCGGCGGGCGGTTCATCGGCGGCATCGTTCGCGGCGTGCCCCAGGAATACGTCTCTTATAACGTGGACCCGTTCACCAGCCGTCAAAAGTTCGCCGAGTCGTATGAGATCCTCAAGAAGTGCCTCACCGAGGAGATATTCGACTTCAAGGGCGAATTCTACGACCTCAAGGCCGTTTCTGTGTGGCCCAAACCCCTGCAAGACCCCCTTCCCATCTGGATGCCGGCCGGGTCGGCCGAGACCATCGAGTTCGCCGCCGAAAGGCGGATACCCATCGCCAGGGTCTGGAACCCCACCGTGGTCTTCCAGGACGCTTTTGAATACTATCAAGAGGTGGCCAGGGAGAAGTTCGGATGGGATGCCGGCCCGGAGCAATTCATCGGCTCGCGTTACGTCCACGTGGCGGAAACCACCGAGCAGGCCATTGAGGAATGCCGCGAGGCGATGATGTACGTCCGCCGGTTGAGCACCTTCAGCCGTCCGGTGCAGGTGCCCGCCCCGGTGCCCGGACTGCAGACCGACCGCTCGTATGATTACCGAAAACGGTCCTCGGGCGCCGAGATGCCCGGCCCCGGCACGCCCTTTGAGAAATTACGTGAGACGGGGTTCATCGTCTGCGGGGACCCCGATTTCGTGTCCGAATGGCTGGCCAACGACATGCGCACCGCAGGCTACGGCCACTTCATGGGCATGTTCCGGATGGGCAAGATCAAGCATGAGTACGTCATGAAGTCCAAAAAGCTATTCGCCGAGCACGTCATGCCCAAACTAAAGGATATAAATACGTCTGCCGGCGATTAGCAGGCCCACGTGGGGGTAGGTCTGCATCGCAAACCAGCATCATAGGCGGAGCATGGTTCGACAAGCTCACCACGAACGGACGGGGGGCGTCTCACCACGAACGGACGGGGCGTCTCACCACGAACGGACGGGACGGCTCACCACGAACGGACGGGGCAGGGCCTCCAACGGCAACGGTGGCCCCTGCCGCTCATCCTGAGCCCGTCGAAGGACAAAACGAATGGTGCAGCGGATGTTGATCTTGCCCCTAGCGCCAAAATCGAGCACCAGGTGAAAGATGGCCCTTTCGCTATACGAAGATTTTAACTACACGTTGACCAGGGAATCGCCGGAAACCAGGGGGGAGTTCCAGGATGCCGGCGAGGGGCGGGTCACCGTGGGCTGGGAGATATTGTCGCCGCCGGCGGGTCCCGATGGCGTGCCCTACCAGTTGATCTTCGTGGGGCCGACCTCGGAACACCGGGGCTGCGCCCTGCGGCTGAATCTGGTCACCCGGGACGGCGAACAGGCGCCCGACGACGCCGAGGTCCTGTTGGAAACCTATTACCATACCGGCGAGGAGCGGACCGTACTGTTCCAGGGGCGTTACGGCGACTTCAAAGCGGTGCCGGACCAGCGTGCCGCCGGCGCCGCTCTGGCGATCCAGAAGCGGGCCGAGGCAGGCGAGGACTACGTCATCCGCCTGGGCGTGAGCGTCCCCGAAGGCGGCCAGACCCTGGACCCCGAGGCCGACGACTCTTATTTTGAGCTGGAGTGCGTTAAACTCTGGTGGAACGAGACCGCGTGACCGGTCTGGATATCAGTTTAAAATAGCATTAGTCAACGCAGGTGATATCGAAAATGACCGCCAGCGTCATCCGTTCGCCCTGAGCTTGTCGAAGGGTCTCATGCCGGTGGTTCGACGGGCTCACCACGAACGGAAGGGGGGCTCACCACGAACGGAAGGGGGGCTCACCACGAACGGAATTTGCAACGCCGAATATTAGACTAAAGCACCAGCCTAAATAAACGCAGGTGATCCCATGGGCGCAGCCGACGGTTCTATCTTTACCCGGCACACCGTTTCCGCGGGCGGTTTCGACGTCTCCTACCTGAAGGGCGGGGCCGACGGCGAATTGGACCCGGTCTTCTATCTCCACGGCATGGGCGGCGCGGGAAAATGGGAAGCTTTCCATATGGCCCTGGGGACCACGGCATTGACCTACGCTCCCCAGTTGCCCGGCTGGCGGGAGGGTCAGGTGCCCGAAGGCATCTCCTCGGTCGAAGACTACGCCCGGGTGGTGGTGGACCTGCTGGACGCCATCGAACTCGACCGGGTGACCTTGGCGGGCCATTCGATAGGCGGCTGGATCGCCCTTCAAGTGGCGGTCCAACACCCCGAGCGGGTATCCAGCCTGATCCTGTCCGATGTCATGGGGCTGGACGTGGCATCGGCCCCCGCGCCAGATCTGGAAGCCATGGACGAGGACGCGTTCGCCACGGCGGTGTTCGGCAAGCTGGGCATGATCGCCACGGCCCAGGCCTACGGCTTCGGCGCCGAATGGGAGAACGTGCGTAAGGGCCCGGAATTCGAACGCCAGTGGAAGGGCCGCAGCCTGGTGGCCGATTTGATAAAGGACCGGCCCACAGACCCGGAGCTCACCAGCAGGTTGCCGGGTATCACGGCCGGAGCCCTGTTGGTGTGGGGCCGGTTGGACGGCATAGCTCCCCTGGCCCACGGCGAAGCACTGCGAGCCGCGCTGCCCAACTCCAGGATGGATGTGATCGACCACTGCGGCCACCTTCCCATGGCGGAAAAACCGGAAACCTTCAACCGCCTGCTGCGGGACTTCTTGGTGGGCGTGGAGGAGGATATCCCCGATGTTGCCAGGGTCTAAAGCAGGTGATAACCGTGTCTGACAGGTATTGGATTCAAACAGGCGAATCAGTTTCCCCTCCTTACGAAGGAGGGGATTAAGGGGAGGTCGAACCCCAGACGGAGACGACCCCCTGTAGTCCCCCTTTAGAAGGGGGACGAGGCGAATTCGATTAAAATTGGAGGAAATCATGGCCAAGATCAAGCATATCGCCATAAGGACCCCGGACCCGGAGAAGACCGCCGCTTTTTACAAGAAGGTTTTCGACATGGAAGAAGTGGGCAAGGCGCGTTCGGGGGTCTACCTTTCCGACGGCTACATAAACCTGGCGATCCTCAAAAGCAGCGACCAGAGCAACGGTGATTCTGCCCGGGACGTGCCCGGTTACGCCGGTATCGACCACCTGGGATTCGTGGTGGATGACGTGGAAGCCACCAGCAAGGTCCTGGAGAGCGAAGGCGCCACGGCCATGGGCCTGCTGGATTTGGGCAATGCCCCGGGCGGCCATTCCTATTACGAGGTAAAATTCCGAGGGCCCGATGACCAGGTCATCGACATCACCGCCGCCGGTTGGATCGGTACCTAGGAGACCTCGGCACACACCCAAAAACCGGTGTGAATCCCCCCGGCGCCTTTCGGAAGAAGGGGCTGGGGGGATTTATGGTTGGCCAATGGTGGCTTCAAGATGCGCGCTGCTGGAGGACATATGCAACTGGAAGGGAAAACGGCGTTGATAACCGGCGGCGGCAGGGGTATCGGCCGGTCCATTGCCCTGGCTTACGCCCGGGAGGGAGCCGACGTGGCGGTGGTGTCCCGCACCACGCCGGAATTGGACGAAGTCGCCGGCCAGATCCGGGCCTTGGGCCGGAAAGGGCTGGGAATAAATGCCGACCTGACCAAGAGCGCCGATGCCCTCCGGGCGGTGAGGGAAACCATCGACGCGCTGGGCAAGGTGGACATCCTGGTCAACAACGCCGGCGGCTACCGGTTGTTCACCAACGATCTGTCTCACCAGGTCAACGTTGCCGACATCACCGAAGAAGAGTGGCAAACGGTGATGCATTCCAACGTGACCACCACCTTTCTTTCCTGCAAGGCCGTGCTGCCCCATATGATGGAGCGGGGAAGCGGGGTGATAATAAACCTGACTTCCCGCAACGTGGCCCGCAAAGGCAGGGCCGGCGCCGCCGCCTACGCCGCGGCCAAGGCCGCGGTGGAGCGGTTGGGAGAGTCCATGGCCGAGGAGCTGCAGGGGAACGGGATCGCGGTCAATTCCCTGGACCCCGGTTGGGTTTTGACGCGGCCCAACGACGACTATGACGATGAAGTGCATAAGCGCATGCGATTGCCCGACGATATAGGGGAAGCCGCTGTGTTCCTGGCTTTGCAGACCCCGGAAACCTTGACCGGGGAAATGGTGATAGCTCCCGACTATGACCAGGAGCACGGCATCCACCGGCCCTCGGCCTACGAACGGTTGCACGCTTAGAATCTGCCCTTGGCTCGATTCAAAAGCGCGGCCCAGTGTCAATCCCCCGGTTGCCCGGCGGGGGTCTTGCCTTTCGTCTCTTCACCCATCCCGGTCGATCCGGATAGAGCCGGTGTCTTGCCCGCTTTGACCGCCGAGATGACCATGCCGGCGAACAGCAGACAGGCCATGGTCATATAGGCGTTGCGCAAGCCGGAGGTAAAGGCATGGCCGGCCCCCGGGCTGCCAACCGCATCCAGACTGGGTTCAAAGCCCATAGCCGCCATGGTTCCGGTGACGATCACCGTCGCCATGGCAACGCTGGTGACGTTGGCCCCGTTTCTGATCAGGTTCAAGAACGACGTCATAACCCCGTACCGCTCCCGTTCCACGGCGCTGAGGATGGAGCTGGTGTTGGGGGAGTAGAACGTGCCCATGCCGGAGCTCTGAAGGACCAACGCCGCCATGACCATAAACCAGGGCGACGACTCGTTCGTCTGGGACAGGATGGACAGGCCGGCGACCGCAAGGATCAGCCCTCCAACGGTGAAAATGCGATAGCCGTAACGGTCGGAAAGGCGGCCGCTGATGGGACCCATCACCGCGATGCACAAAGCCGCCGGGACCACGAAAAGCCCGGCCCTTAGGGGGCTGTAGCCCAACACACTTTGCAGGTAAAAAGGGGTCAGGAACAGGACGGCGGAGCTGCCCAAAAAAGTCAGGAACGCGGCGGATACCCCCAGCGAGAACACCCGGCGTTGGAACAATCTCAGGTCAAGCAAAGGTTCGGACACCCGCAGCTCCCACCATACGAACAAACCCAGCAGCGCGGCAAAGCTGATGGTGGCCACCAGGATCGGCGGTGAGCTCCATCCCGCGTGCTGTCCGTTGGCGATGGTCAAAAGCAGGGTCAAGAGGGCGCCGGTAGAAAGGGCGGTGCCCAGCCAGTCGAATTTCTTGAAGGAACCTCCAACCATCGGATCGCCGGTCCTTTCCTTGTCCAGCACGGCCAGGGACACAACCACGCCCAACAGACCCAGGGGGACGTTGATGTAAAACACCCAACGCCAATCCAGGACCCCCACCAGGAGCCCGCCCACGGCAGGGCCGGCAATGGCCCCCACCCCCACCACGGTCATCACCATGCCGATGGCCTTACCCCGCTCTCCTTCGGGAAAGGTGGCGGTGATGATGGCCATGCCCGTGCCCTGGCTCATGGCCGCGCCACACCCCTGGATGATCCGGGCCAAGATCAGCACCGGCAGGGTCGGGGCCGCTCCCGCCAGCCCGGCGGCCAGGGCGAATATGATACTGCCCAGGATGTAGACCTTGGTCCGGCCTACTATGTCGGCCATTCGGCCCATGGGCAGAAGCAGGGCGCTGATGGTAAGGGCGTAGCTGATGACGATCCACTGGATGGTCTGCAGGCCGGTTTGATAATGGCTGGCCACCGTGGGCAGGGCGATGTTTACGCTGCCGTGGTCCACCACCGAGGAGAACATACCGATGGAAAGGGCGCCGAAGGCCCAGTACTTGTAGTTTGCGCTGCGTTTCACCGCAGAGAGCATCGTTCAAATCCCTAGAGAGGATCGCCCATCACCCGGATACGTTGCAGGTCCGGCATGGGGCGCTGCAAATTCTAACACCGTTGGCTAGCTTTCAAGGCCGGGCCGTTCCCACGGGCTTGCCCCGCTTACCGGGGATAGGGGCTGGAACGCGGCCTAAGACCGGGGCCGGGTATATGGACAATGACCATCCAGGGTATTATCATCAAATCACATTGGTGCAAACAAATGGGGTAGCCACAGCCGAAGCGAAGACGCTTATTGACCGGGTATCCAGCTACTTGCCCAAGGAATCTACGGAGCTGGTGGCCGAAGCATACGCCTACGCCGAGGAATGCCACCAAGGCCAGACCCGCATATCGGGCGAACCCTACATCGCCCATCCCCTGGAAACCGCCCTCTTCCTAGCCGGCCTGCGCTTAGATCCCAATACCATCATCGCCGCCCTGCTTCACGACGTGGTCGAAGACTGCGGCGTTACCTTGGAAGAGGTGGAATCCCGTTATGGCCCCGAAGTCACCCGCCTGGTCGACGGCGTGACCAAACTGACCAACCTGAACTCCCGGTTCAGTGACAACAACGACAATTCCTTCGCCTTGGCCGACGATCCAGACCCCCTTTACGCCGAAAGCCTGCGCAAGATGTTGGTCGCCATGGCCGAGGACGTAAGGGTGGTCCTGATCAAGCTGGCCGACCGTTTGCACAACATGCGGACCCTGGACGCGCTACCCCCAGAGAAACGCCGCCGCATCGCCCAGGAGACCCTGGACATATATTCGCCCCTGGCCCACCGGCTGGGAATCTGGGATATCAAGTGGCGCCTGGACGACCTGGCCTTCCAGCATCTGGACCAAGAGAAGTACAAAGAGATCGCCAACATGCTGGCGGCCAAACGTGAGGAGCGGGAGGAATACGTTGAAAAGGTCGCCACCACCCTTCGGGATGAGATGGCGAAATTCAACGTGACCGGAGAGGTCGCCGGGCGGCCCAAGGGCATCTATAGCACCTATTTGAAGATCCAAAAATACGCCACCCAGGGCAAGGAGCTCCGCGACATCTACGACCTTTACGCCCTGCGCGTGTTGGTCGAGACCAACGAAGATTGCTACAAAGCCCTGGGCGTCATCCACCAGTTGTGGCATCCCATCTCCGGCCAGTTCGACGATTATATCGCCAACCCCAAAGAAAACATGTACCAGGCCCTGCATACCACGGTGATATGCGAGGGCGGAACTCCCCTGGAAGTGCAGATCAAAACCGACGACATGCACCAGGTATCCGAGTACGGCGTGGCCGCCCACTGGCGTTATAAAGAGGGCAAATCGGGAGACCTGCGCTTCGAGGAAAAAATGACCTGGCTGCGCCAACTGCTGGACTGGCAGCGGGAAGTCGCGGGGACCGCCGAGTTCATAGAGTCGGTGAAGCAGGACATTTTCCACGACCAGGTGTTCGTTTACACCCCCAAGGGAGATATCGCCGAACTCACCGCCGGCTCCACCCCCATAGACTTCGCCTACAAGATCCATACCGAGTTGGGACACCGCTGCATCGGCGCCAAGGTCAACGGCCGCCTGGTGTCGCTGGACACCGAATTGCAAAACGGCAATACCGTGGAAATAATGATATCCAAGGCTGAGCGTGGCCCCAGTTTGGACTGGCTCAACCCCAACCGTGGCTACGTCCGTTCCGCCGGCGCCCGGCAAAGCGTCCGCCAGTGGTTCCGAAAGCAGGCCAGGGGCAGCAACATAAAGCGTGGCCGGGAGCTGCTTAAGCGAGAGCTCCGCCGCATCAACCAGCACCTGGATGACGCGGAGATCCTGGCCATCTGCAAGTATGAGAACATCGACGACTTCCTGGCCGATCTCGGTTCCGGAGGCATCACCGAAAGCCAGGTGGCCCACCGGCTGGCCCAAGCGCGGCAGGAGACAGAGCCGGCATTGGAACATCCCAAGCCCAACGTGCCCCTGTCCAGCCCCAGTTCCGGCGTCACGGTCCTGGGTGTGGGCGACCTGTTGATCCGCATGGCCCAGTGCTGCAATCCCATTCCCGGCGACCCGATCCTCGGATATATCACCCGTTCCCGGGGAGTCACGGTGCACAAGAAGGAGTGCTCCAGCCTGAAAAACGAGGACGAGCGGGAGCGTATCGTGCAGGTGGACTGGGGCCAGACCCAAGACCTGTACCCCGTTCGCATAATGATGAAAGCCTACGACCGGGTCGGGCTGTTGCGAGACATCACCGGCCAACTTTCCGAGGAGCACGTGAACATCGCCTCGGTCATCACCAAGGAACTGGCCGACGGGTCGGTGACCGTGGAATTGACCGTCCACACCACCGGCTTGGACCAACTGGGCAAGGTATTCGCCAAGCTGGAGGGCGTCAGCGGCGTGACGTCGGTCTACCGCGACCGGTCCAGCATCCCCTCTTCCGCCACCGCCTGATTCCTCGGTCTTCCCTGTTCCTCCAGGTTCCAAGTAACGGCTCACCCCGGTATTCACTCCGGTATTCACTCCGGTATTCACCTCGTGGTCACCCCTGTCCCACCCGGTTTCAACTTCGACATCACCGTATTGTTATAATCACCGGGTTTCCAGCAATAGATGAATACGCTTTACATGGAGGCGCATACCATGGCAGAGAGAAAGCCGATCATTCCCCCGGGAGCTTCGCCGAACCCGGCCCTTTCCCCTGGGATCCAGGTGGGCGAGACACTATACGTATCAGGACACGTGGCATTCGATGCCTCGGGAAAACTGGTGGGCGAGGGTGACTGCGAAGCCCAAACCAGGCAGGTGATGGCCAACATTGAGGCGGTGGTGAAAGCCGCCGGAGGCAACATGGCCAACGTGGTAAAGATCACCTGCTTTCTAACCGACGTGGCCAACTACCCCGCCTACAGCAAGGTGCGTGCGGAGACATTCCCCGGCGTCCCGCCGGCCAGTTCCACCGTCATAGTGGCTGGGTTGGTGCGGCCGGAACTGCTGGTGGAGGTGGAAGCGGTGGTGAATCTGCTCTGAGCGGCCTTCAAGGTTGGGCCGAAAGGTTCACGAAAAAGGTTTGACGGGTTGACCACGAAAGGGAAGATTTTACTGCCCGTCACAAAGCGGTTTTATGCCAAAAGTTATGCCCCGGAGGTGTATATCTCCGCCGTGATGGTCTTCGGCTGGTACCGGTGGCGGAGCATGCCGGCCGGTTTTAGTCCAGGGACCTTACATCCCGGTACCTGATGATGAAGAAGATGCCCAGGTTCAACGCGACGATGCCGACACCGATCAATGCGGTGTTGATGTCCACCCGGTCGGCAAAAAAGCCGATGCCGACGGCCGCCAGGGGGATCAGGCCGGATTCGTATTGCCAAACGCTGGACACCCGGCCCCGGAGATCGTCGGGCACCACGGACTGGATCAGGGTTTGATTGCTGACTATGAAATGGGTCTGAGACAATCCCATGACCACCATCATGGGCAGGGAAAGCCACAGCCAGTGGGAGACCCCCAGCGTCAGGATGGCGATGGAACCCGTTATCAGTGTTATCAACACCACAAGACCCTTTTTGGCGAAGAAACCCCAGGAAGCCATGACGATGGTGGCCGTAAGACCGCCGGTGCCCATCACCGCGATCATGATGCTCCCCGTTCCCACACCGGCGCCCAGCGCCTGCTGTGTATACACCGGCAGCAGAAGGATCAGGGGCATGAACACCGCGGTGCGCACGAAGTTGAGTAGGGTGAGGCGGCGCATCACCGCGTTCCCAAATATGTAGTGCAGCCCCTCGAAAAGGCTTTCCACCAGGCCTGCCCGTTGGGACGATACGGAGGCTTTAGCTGATGTTTCCCGGTAGGGCGTGCGCATGGGTATGAGCAGAAGCACCATGACGATGTACAGGCCTGCTTCGAAGAAGAAGTTCCACTTGAATCCCACGGTGGTGATGAGGAGCGCGCCCAAAAGAGGGCCGGCCAGCCTCATAGAGGTGACGCCCATGGCGTTCAAAGCCATGGCGTTGGCCAAGTCGGAGCGGCGAACCGTGTTGGCCACCAGGGCTTGGCGAACCGGTTGTTTGATGGCGAATCCGATTCCGGCCAGGCTCATGTAGGCATAGGCATGCCAGACTTCCACCCGGCCGCTGGCCACCAATAAGGCGAACCCCGCGGCGAGCACCGCCAGACTGAATTGGGTGACGATGACCAACTTGCGGCGGTCCAGCCGGTCGGCAAACACCCCAGCCCACGGACCGATGACCAGGATGGGCAGGGAGCGGATCCCAGCCACGGCGACGGAATGAAGGGCCGAGCCTCCGCTCAGGGAGAACACCAGCCAGCCAATGGTGAAGATTTGAAGCCACTGGGCGGCACTGGCCGCGGTGTTGCCCGCCCATAGGAAACGATAATCCCGGTTGTTTTGCAGGGCGGCGAAGGTCTTGAGGCCGCCGCGCTTTGCCCTGGGTGTACCGGCGCCCGCAGCGCCCGGACGGGCGCCGCGGGCTTGGGACGGCGAATCTTCCCCTGATGGGACCTGTGATGGACTCTGGCTCAAACTCCTACCAGCTAGGCGCTGGTCGGCTTGAATATGTCCAGGCATGGCTTGGTGAATATGTCCCACTTCCCCGACTCCGGGTCGTAACGTGAGTTGACGAACACCTTCCAGTTTGCCTCGTCCATATCCGGGTAGTCGCTGCGGTAGTAGAACCCCGGCCAGCGGGTCTCTTTCCGGTAGAGCAGGTGCCGGATGTGAGCTTCTCCCACCAGGGCCCGGTGGGAAAGCTCCCAGCACCGCAACAGCTCATGGCGGTTGCGGGCCGCCAGTTTGCCCAGGTCCTCGCGCAGCATGCCCATCAATTCCAGGCCCCTCAGCAGGGTAGGCTCGTTGGTGGTGAATGCTGCCGACACCCCGGCGGCATACTCGTCCATGAGCTTTTGCAGCCGGAAAAGGCCCTGGCGGGGCATCAGGTAGTTGGGGTTCACGTCTTCGTTGGTGCTGGCCCCTTTATGCGTGTCGAAGGTCTCCAGGGGCGCCCAGATCTCGCGCTTCAGGTCCGCCACCTGGCCGTCGCTCACCCTGGGGGCGCTGGATTGGTCCATGGCGTAGGCCACCGCCGCTTTACCCGCCAGGCGGCCCTCGGTGAAGGAGCCCGACGAGAATTTGTGGGGCGACGCGCCGACACCGTCGCCGGCGGCGAATAGGCCCTTTATCGTGGTCATTTTGCTGTAGCCCCATTTGTACTCGTCGGGGGCCACATCTTCGGGTCCGCTGACCCACAGACCCGACTCTCCCGAGTGGGAACCCATCAGGTAAGGTTCGGCCAACACCACCTCGGAAGGCCTTTCTTCCGGTGCGATGTTCTGGGAAGCCCATAGCAACGCTTGGGATATGGTCATATCCAAAAAGTCTTCCCAAGCCTCTACAATGACCTCGCGTTTCTTCACCGGGTCTCCGGCGGCCAGGTTCTCGATGGCCTCGGGGGTCCTGAGCATAATCGGGCCGCGTCCCGCCTGTATCTCGGTGAGCAGCAGGTGGTTGCGCAGCGGCGTGGGCGTGGGGAAGGCCGAGCCGTAGGGGTCGTACTTTTTCAGCTCCGGCAGGCGGTTGATGAAGTAGTTGTCTCCCGCGGCGTTGGTCAGGTCGGCCCGGAATAGTTGGGACCAGGCGCCCACGGGGCCGTAACTGTCCTTGAACCGGGCCGGCACGAACCGGTGCTCCATCTGGGTCATCTCGGCCCCGGCGGCGATGGCGATGCCGTAAACGGACCCGGTGTCGAAGATGGAATACCAGGTGCGGCCCAAACCCTCGCCCGTGTTGCGGGGCCGGAACAAAGCGGTGGTGCCGCCGGCGGCGCTGATCACTGCTTTGGCTTTGAACACGTATATCTTGTTTTCCCGGACGCCGAAGCCGATGGCGCCGGCGACGCGGTTGGGGTCATCGGCGTCGGTGAGCAGGTGGCTGATGAAAACCCGCTGGTACAGGTTCTCGGGGCCCAGGGCCTTCTTGACCGGCTCGGCAATGATGGGTTTGATGGACTCGCCGTGGATCATCACCTGCCAACGGCCTTCGCGGACGTATTTGCCGTCGTCGTCGTACCAGATGGGGAGTCCCCATTCCTCCCACATGTGGACCGTGCCGTCCACGTGGCGGGCCACGTCGTAGGTCAGGTCCTCCCGGGCGATGCCCATCATGTCGGTCCTGACGTACTCTACGTAGTCCTCCGGTTTGTTCCAGCCCCACTTCATGCCCATGTAGCAGTTGATGGCCGACAGGCCCTCGCCGGTGGCGCCGCTGCGGTCGGTGGCGGCTTTGTCCACCATGACCACCCGCAGGTCCTTGCCCCAATATGTGGCTTCAAAGGCCGCCCCGCAACCCGCCATGCCGCCGCCCACCACCAGGACGTCGCATTCAACAATTTCCGTGGTTGGTTCTGCCATTCACCTTGCTCCTAGATCAAAAGTTCGGGGATGGGAGGGATGCTGTCCACTTGCAAAGAGGCCGGCTCTCCCAAGAGGGTCTGTCCCTTGATTTGGCTCAGGTCGGCTTCCGGCAATCCCTTGTAGGGCTCGTTGGAGCCCTGGGGAGTGGTCCGCACCGGGAAGGTGAATACATCGGTCCGCCCGTCCCTGAAAGTGATGTCCCATTGGATCTGGCCGTCTACATACTTGGGCTGCACCTCTGCGCCCAGGGGGACGAAGTCGGCATAACCCCGGACGTGGATGGCGTTCGTGGGGCAGAGCTTGACGCAGGCGTAACATTCGGAGCACATCTCCGCTTCCTGGTTGAAGCCCTTGTTGCTACCGGTGTCCAGCACCATCAGGTCGTTGGGGCAGATGTACACGCATTGAGGCCCTCCGTGCACTCCCTCACAAGCGTTGCATGCGTTTGGGTCTACAAAGGCTGGCATAGATCCTCCTCTTTATATGGGGGCCGGCGCCTCTGGCACAAATAAGCCCCCGCTCTGGGTGCGGGGGCAAAAAGCCCAAGGGCGCTAATGTTGATGATTACAGGTACAGTCCGTACACCCTTGAACCGGCATGGACATCACCGGGGTCCGCTTTTCCAGATAGGTCTCGTCGACAAAGGGTGACCCGAAGCCGTATTGCTTGGCGCACTTCTGGACCACGTCCAGCACCTCTGCCCTCAGCGATAGAGGGTTGGGCTCGGTTCCTCCCTGGATTATGCTGCGCATCAAAGTTCCTGAAAGGTCCTGTTTTTGTTCCTGGTGGCCGCAGAGCCCTTCGTAGGCGATCCCGGCGCAGACGGGGCAATACCACCATTCTTGGACCGGCACGGGACGTATCCCCAGGTTGGGTAGTGTATCAAATATTTGATGAGCGGCGTAGGTGTCGTAATAGTTGCCTACCCCCGCATGGTCCCGCCCGAACATGTGGTGGGTGCAACCCAGGTTTTTCCGCACCAATGCGTGGAACACCGCCTCCCGGGGACCGGCGTAGCGCATATCCCACAACAGGATAGAGGTCAGGTGAACGTCCTCGCGGAAGAAACCGGCCTCCCGCAGCCGGTGGTGCCCCAGGACGATGGCTTCGTCGATGTAGTCGCCGGGTTTTTTCTCGCCCACCACCACGCTGACCAGGATGCCGTCGGCCCCGGCAGCCAGCCACGCGCCCTTCATCAGCCATTCGTGGCCGGAATGGGGGACGTTGCGGCTCTGGTGGGCCACTGTTTTTTTCCACCCCAAATCGGCGATGGTCTGGCGGAGTTGGCGGGGCGTGTGCCAGAACTGGTCGAAGGGCGGGTTGATCACCGGCGGATTGACCAGGGTGATGGGTCCGGCGATGAACCGGTCCTGGTAGGCCTGGGTGCGTTGCACTCCAGGATGGGCCGCGTCGGTGGTGCCGTAGACCTGCTGGGCCAGACGCTCCTTGTCATAGGGGTAGATCTCCTGGACCTCCAGCACCGCCAGCGGCCGGTCCTGGCTGGTCAGCAACAGGGAATCCCCGGTCACCACGCCCAGGCGGTCCAACTCCTCGGCTGAAACGTCGCAAACGATGGGGATGCTCCACACGTAACCGCTGGCCAGGGTCATGTCATCGGCCACCGAATCCAGGTCTTTTTCGCCCATGAACCCTTCCAATGGGGAGAAGAACCCGTAGGCGATGTCCACGCATTCGTGGGCGATCTGCTCCCGCACCGCCAGACGCGGCAGGCCGTGAATAAGATCACCTGCCTCCTCGGGAGGAGAGACCCTTTCCACCAGGACGCCGCCATGGGGTGACAGGCTATTATCTACCAAGGGTTTCGCGCTCGGTCATGGGATGATTTCCAAGGATATATTTTATGGGTCAGCCGTGTAATTCTGCTGGGCTGGGTTTGGATTGTCAACCGGTGGGATGGGATAGATGCTATCAACCAACGGCTGGTATTTCGCCAATAAAATTTCAGGCCGATAACACTGAAAGTACAGCCTGGCGCCCGCAGGGTTGCCCGCTTTTCTCTGGGTATTCACCGATCGAGCTCTAGACACCAAGTGAACAACGACATAAACTATACGTAACCAATACGTATAACGGCTGGAGCTTAATTGCATAAGAAGCTAACGGTAACCATGGACGAAAGAGTTTACGAAGCAATGCACCGGGTAATCGGCAGGGGTTCGATTAGCCGGTTCATTGAAGATTTGGTCCGGCCCCATGTCATGGAACAGGACCTGGAGGCCAGCTACCAGGAAATGGCCAAGGACGAAGAACGGGAGAACGAAGCATTGGAGTGGGCCGAGGCCATGATTGGAGATATCGATGGCCAACCGAGGTGAAGTGTGGTGGGTGAATTTCGAGCCCTCGGTTGGGGGAGAGGTCCGCAAACAGCGCCCGGCTGTCATCATCAGCAACGACGCCTCCAATAGGAACTTAAACCGGGTCCAGGTGGTCCCGTTGACCAGCAACGTTGGGCGGCTTTACCCCAGCGAAGCCTATGTCACCCTGGGTGGAAGGCAAAGCAAAGCCATGGCCGACCAATTGACTACCGTGAGCCGGTTGCGTTTGTTGGATCGTGCAGGCGCGCTGTCGCCGCAAGACATGGAGAACGTTGAGCGAGCGGTGAAGGTACAGCTAGGGCTGTGAACCTAACCTAGCTACCCCCTACCCCTGGCGGTAGCGGTTGACGATGGGGAGCCTGCGGTCTTTGCCGAAGGCCCGGGGGGTGATCTTGACTCCCGGCGGCGCTTGGCGGCGTTTGTACTCGTTGCGGTCGGCCAGGCTGATGACCTGGGCCACGATCTTGGGGTCGAAACCCTTGGCCACCATCTCCTCGTAGCTGTTGTCCTGTTCCACGTAGGCTTTCACCACCGGGTCAAGCACGTCGTAGGGCGGCAGGGTGTCCTGGTCTAGCTGGTCCTCTTTCAGCTCGGCGCTGGGCGCCTTGGTGATGATGGCCTGGGGAATGGGATTCTTCGGCTCCCCGTGGTTGTTGCGCCATTCGCAAATCTGGTACACCAGGGTTTTGGTCACGTCTTTCAGCACCGCAAACCCGCCGGCCATGTCCCCGTACAATGTGGCGTAGCCCATGGCCATCTCGCTCTTGTTGCCGGTGGTCAGGACCATCCAGCCAAATTTGTTGGATATGGTCATCAGTATGTTGCCGCGAATACGGGCCTGGACGTTCTCTTCCGCCACGTTGGGCTCGGTATCGCGGAAGTAGGGCTCCAGCATCCGGGTGAATGCGATGTGGGCGGGTTCCACCGGCACCGTCCAAAGTTCGATCCCCAGGTTGTCGGCCAGTTCCTTGGCGTCGCTGATACTCCCTTCCGACGAATAGCGCGAGGGCATGGCCACCCCGACCACGTTCTTCCGGCCCAGGGCATCGGCGGCCACCACGGCGGTGAGGGCGGAGTCGACCCCTCCGGAAAGGCCGATGAGGGCCTTGCTAAAGCCGGTTTTGGCCAGGTAATCATGTGTGCCCAGGACCAGGGCGCGGTACACTTCTTCCACCGATTCCAGGAGCGGCGCCGGTGGATCAACGGGCAATGGTTTGCGTTTTTTGGATGGGGCCTGGCCGGCGGCTTCGGATACGTGGACAAGCTTACTTGCTCCGATCTCCCTGAGGATGGTGGTGTTTTCTTTGCGGGGCCGGGGGTCGCGCAGCCGCGAGCCGAAAACCGCTTCGATATCCAGGTCGGTGATGATCAGGTCTTCTTCAAAGGCCGCGCCACGGGCCACCAGGTTGCCCGACATGTCGTAAACGGTGCTGGCGCCGTCGAACACCAATTCGTCCTGGCCGCCGACGGCGTTGAGGTAGGCCACGAACAATTCGTTGTCGGCCGCCCGGGTGGCGATCATTTTCTCCCGCTGTTCCCCCTTCCCGGCGTGGAAGGGCGAGGCGTTGATGTTGATGACCAACTCTGCTCCGGCCTCCCGTTGCACCGCCATCGGCCCCACGGGGTACCAGATGTCCTCGCAGATGCCGACGCCGACACGCACCCCGTTGATGATGTATACCGGGCAGGTATCGCCCTTGCGGAAGTAACGGTCCTCGTCGAAAACCCCGTAGTTGGGCAGATACATCTTGCGGTAGGTATCCACCAGTTTTCCGTCATATGCCAACGCGGCCGCGTTGGATATGTCTGGCTCCACCCCTACGTAGCCAACCAAAATGGCGATGCCCTTGGACGCCGCGGCCACCTTTTCCATGGCGGCCAGGTTGTCCTTTAGGAACGAGGGCTTGAACAGCAGGTCTTCCGGCGGGTAGCCGGTGATGGCCAACTCGGGAAAGGCGACCAGGTCTGCCCCGGCCTTTCGCGCCCGGTCCGTGTATTCGATTATCTTGGCCGTGTTGCCCGCGATGTCGCCCACGGTGGGGTTGATCTGGGCCAGGGCCAGCCGAAAGGTTCTGGGCATAAAGACTTGAAAACTCCTTATGCCGAAGTATACAGACTGGATTCGGACATCGCCAATCGCCGGTGGGTGCGTTTTCGACGGAAACGCTGGGGAGACCGCCCCAACCCGGTGGCGATCCGCCTAGGAAACCTAGCCCGCCAGCTAGGAAATTCCTTGTTGCCGCCCATACCCCATGCTACTATGGGCCGGAATCGCCGGGCCGATGGATTTGGCCCCGGCAGCGGGAGCGGATCATGGCAGTACGCACCGGGGCCCAGTTCCTGAAGGGCCTGCAAGATGACCGGGAGGTCTGGCTGGAGGGTGAGCGGGTGGAGGACGTGACCACCCATCCCAAGCTGGCGCGGATGGCCCGTACCCTCGCCTCGGTCTACGACCTGCAGCACGACCCGAAATACCATCAGGACATGGTCTTCAAGTCGCCGTCCAGCGGCGAGCCGGTGGCCCTGTCTTACATGATTCCCGAGACTCAAGATGACTTGTTGCGCCGGAGGCGGGCGTTGGAGATCGTCGCCCACGATTCCTACGGGATGTTGGGGCGCACGCCGGACTACGTGAACATCCAGCTCACCGCCATGCGCCAGATGGCGTCGCTCTACGGCAGGAAAGAGCCCAAGTACGGGGAAAACCTCATTGCCTATCATGCTTATGTGCGCGAGAACGACCTGTGTATGACCCACGCATTTGGCCATCCCCAGGTCAACCGGGGGGTGCTCATAAGCGAATTATCCGACCCCTACATCGCTTTAGGGGTCGTCGATACTACAACGGAAGGCGTCATCGTACGGGGCGCCAAGCAACTGGCCACCCTGGCGCCCTTCGCCGACGAACTCTTCTGTCCTTTGTACCGGCCCCTGCGCACCGATTCCGATGAAGATAAAAAGTACTGTCTGGGCTTTTCCATCCCCGCAAACTCTCGGGGCCTGAAATTCATCTGCCGCCAGTCCCACGATATGGGCGACTCGCTGTACGACTATCCCCTATCGGGAAGGTACGACGAGATGGACGCCCTGGCCGTATTCGACGACGTGCTGATCCCCTGGGAGAGGGTGTTCAATTTCCAAGACCTGGAGTTGGCCAACGAAGCCCTGGAAGCCGTCCCCATGTGGCGTCAATATATGCAGCAGGTGGCGGTAAAAAACATCGCCAAATTGGAATTCATCCTGGGCATAATCCGGGGCATCGCCCAGGGCGTCGGCATCGACGGTTTCAGCCACGTGCAGGAAAAGATCGCCGAGATCGTAGATATTCTGGAGACCGTTCGGGCTTACATGCGGGCGGCCGAGGCCGATGCCGGTCCCTACCAGGCCCAAGATATACGTGGTGAAGGCATTTGGCCGGCGGCGGAACCGTGGATCGCCATGAGGAACTGGTATCCCGACGCCTACGTCCGCATCATCTGGATCGTGGAGCAGCTGGCCGCGGGGGGTCTGATGCTCACGCCGTCCCAGGAAGACGTCCAGGGGCCCATGGCGGAAACCATCGGCAAATTCTACCAGGGGGCTTCACTGGATGCGTCCAAAAGGATCGCCCTGTTCCGGCTGGCGTGGGACCTGGTGGGAACCCAGTTTGGCTCCCGCCAGGCGCTGTACGAGCGGTTCTTCAACGGCGACGTGGTCCGCCTGCGCCAGCGTAGATACGCCAACTACGATTTTACCGCAGCGGAAAACGCGGTGAACACGTTCCTGGAGCGCGACCGGTTGGAAAAACCGCAGGGCGCCTGATTCGCCGGGAGCCTGCTGCAGTTCCCTTGTGGTCCTAGCCTTGATGGCCGTTAAACCTCGGGCGAAGCAGGAGATTTGCGGCTCACCACGGCGAAGATGGGGTCGGCGGGCGGGCTCTGCTCGGCATTCACAAAGCCTGCTTTGATGTCGTCGAAGTTGCCCGCGCCTTCCATATACGACGTCACCAGATCCATGTGCCCCTGGTCCGATGATGTCCGCCAGATACGCACCGCCTTGGTGGGGAACATGCGGTTGGAAAAAGTGACGATGAAGATACCGCCCGGTTTCAGGACCCGGTTAACGTGCTGAAAGGTCTCCACCGGCCGGGTCAGGTACTGGGGCGAAACCGTGATCACCGTGGCATCGAATATCCCGTCGGCGAAGGGCAAGGCAGGATCGCTGTTCACGTTGTGGACCACGTAGTCGTCCAGGTCCGGGTTGTCCTCCATCTCTGGGGCGTTCAGACCCAGGCCCACCAGGCGGAGTTTTGGGTGGTCCTGGGGCCAATGGGAGCGCCAGCTGCTCATCAGGTCCAAAACCGCCGAATCGGGAGGGATCAGGTCCTTAAAAAGTTGGGACACGGCGGCGATGGCCCCCTCGTCGATGTGGACCACCATCCTGGGGGAAGCGTAGAACCAGGTGTCGTCGGACTCGTCTTCCCTTTCGAACGAGCCGGGAGGGTAGTTGCTATCCGTGGTGGACCTCCTAAGCCGCCGGGGGATTCGGTGTTTGCCGGGTGGCCTTCGGCCGGAAAATTGTACCATGGGAAGGTCTGGGCGGGCGCAGGGGTATCGGCTATCTGACCCGTATCCGCCCACACCGGCCCCATAGGATTGGGACAGGTTTGTTGATATGGCAGGGGCGAGTTTCAAACTCGCCCCTACGCGGTTCGTTCGAACACGCCTTCTGAATGACCAGGGCGGCCGCTATAGGCCTTGCGCCCGCCGGCGCCCGGTAGGACAATTGACCGCTGAATCGAGCGGCATTTCAGGAGATATTGATGAGCCAGCGGAGCGAGCGCACCCGCATCAGGAACCATCCGGAACGGGCCGTGCCCGATGAGTCGGCGGAGATATTGGCCCAAGGGCAGGTTGCCCACGTGGGATTCATTTCCGGCGGACAGCCGTTTGTGGTGCCCATGGCCTATCACTTTGATCCTCTATCACCCGACGTTCTTTACCTTCACGGCGCCGTTCGCAGCCGGGCTATAGAACAACTGGCCGAGGGGCAGCCTGTGTGCGTTACCGTCACCCTGACCGACGGGCTGGTCTATTCGCGAAAAGCCATGAACCACTCCATGAACTACCGCAGCGTGATGGTGTTTGGGCACGGCAAGCTGATTGAAGACGCGGACCGCAAGTTTGAGATATTCGACCAGATGGTGCAAAGGTATTTCCCGGGCCGCGAGATCGGTCAAGACTATAACCCGCCCCCGCCGGAAGACCTGGGCATCACGGCGCTGGTGGAGGTGGCCATCGATGAATGGAGCGGCAAAGCCCGGCGGGGCCCGCCCACCGGCCCCGATGACGACAAGTCCGGCGCCTTGGGCTCCGCCGGCGTGATCGATATCAACGGGTGACTCCCAGGATAATCAATCGCCTGATTTGCCAAAGTAGGGGCGCACGGCCGTGCGCCCCTACCTCGTGTAAAGCCAATCGCAGAGGGAGGGAGATATGGCCACCGACGAAGCCAGGGAATTTTTGGAACAGGCTCAGCAACACCGGGGTTATACCCTGGAGATGCACCGCATCATGGCCGAGGTCGACCTGGAATGGGCCAAGAAATATAACGAGTTCATCGAGGCGACCTACACCGGCCAGCGGTTGCTGGACCGCAAGACCAAAGAGCTGCTGCAGATCGTGGTGGAAGCGGCTTTGCGGGCCGACGTGGAGCAGATCCAAGCCCACGTGGGGGTCGCCCTGCGGGAAGGGGCCTCGCCCCGGGAGATACTGGAAGCCCTGCAGGCGGTGATAGCCCCCATGGGGGCATTGGCCTTTCGGCGGGGATTGCAGGCCTGGGCCGCGGAAACGGGTTTTGAAGTGCCCCAGGGGTAAAGACGCGGCGCGTTCCGGGTGAGCCGAGGCGTTTCGAAATCCGGCCGTGGGAACATGGTCAACACGGCAAGACGGCAACTGCGCTAACGTAGGGGCACGGCATGCCGTGCCCCTACGTTAGCGGCGCTATCCTTACGGGCGCAAGGCCTTGCGCTCCTACTTTTCCCAGACGATCTTGTTGGTTAGCGTGCCGATGTCGGTGATCTCGACTTCGCATATGTCGCCGTCTTTCATGTTCTCCGGCGCGCCGTCGGTGCCCATCCACAGCACATCGCCCGGATAGAGGGTTAGATATTGGCTCATCCGGCTGATGTAGTGGCGCACGCTGAAAATGGCGCCGGACATGTCGTAGTCACCCACCAGGCGCTCGTTGAGGCGGATCTTCACGTTCAGGTCGTCGGGCTCCAGGTCGGTGACGATCCAGGGGCCCATGGGCTTGAAGGTATCCGTGTTCTTGGCCCGCCACATGGTCCGGTCGCCCCGTTGCCAGGTGCGTTCGCTGACGTCGTTGCCGATGGTGTAACCCAACACGTAATCCAGGGCGTCCTTCTCGGAAACCTTCCGGCACTTCTTGCCAAAGACCACCACCAGCTCGCCTTCGTATTGGACCAGCTCCGTGGCGTCATTGGGGACGATGATGTCCTCGCCGTCGGCGATGATGGCGTTCACCGCCCGGTATCCCACGTCGGCGGCCGGAGGGAATTGCGGCTCTTCGCCCCGTTTATGGGCCATCTCGGTTACGTGCTCCTTGAAATTGATCCCGGCGGCATAGAAGGTGGCGGGGATGACCGGAGCCAGCAGTTTCACCGAAGACAGGGGCTGGGAGTTGGAGGTCTCGGTGTAGCTGTCGAAGGGGCTTCCTTCCACCGCGGTCACCGTGTCGCCCTCAATGGTCCCGTAAGATATTTTGTCGCCTACCTGGTATCTGCACCATTTCATGTTGCGCGCTCCTATCGGCTTAGCGGAATTTGGGCACGGATGTTGCCCCAATTCTCACATCGCTTCGGTCCATGGTCAAGTTCCGGATTTTGCCCGCCGCATAGGAGGCGGAGACCCGGCGGCCATATGTATGGCCTCCTACCCACTTCATGGGACCTTCCGGGCATCCAGGGCATTCTGTGGTAAACTGCCGTGGCTCATCACGTGGGCTTATCACATGAATCCAAGGAGGACCCATGAGGTTGGAAGGAAAATCGGCCCTCATCACCGGGGCCAGCCGTAATATAGGCCGTGAAGTCGCGCTGACCTTTGCCCGGGAAGGCGCCGACCTGATCTTAAACACGCGGGCCAGCAACCAGGAATTGGAGCAGGTGGCCCTGGAATGCCGGGAACTGGGCGTCAAGGTCCATACCGTCCTGGCCGACGTCTCGGACTCGGCACAGGTCTCCCAGATGGTGGAGGAAGGCATTGAAGCCCTGGGCAAGATAGACATCCTGGTGAGCAATGTGGCCATCCGGCCCCACACCAACATCGTGGACATTTCCGACGACGAATGGCATCAGGTGATTAACACCAACCTGAACTCGGCTTTTTACCTATGCCGCGCCGTGTTGCCCGGCATGATGGAACGCCGCTCAGGCAGTATCGTGGCCATGGGCGGCCAGGCTGCCATCACCGGGCGTCCAGGCACCGTCAGCGTGACCGCCGCCAAGACGGGGTTGCTGGGGTTGATCCGGTCTGTGGCGGCCGAGATGGCCCCCTACAACGTCAGGGCCAACCTGGTGAATCCCGGTTCCACGGATACGGAACGCCGCAACCCCGAGTGGTACCCGGAATTCAGCGGCGGAGGCCGGGGTGGCGACGACCACCTGAAAGAGATCCCTTTGCACCGTCAGGCCACGGTGCAGGACATCGCCAACGCCTGCTTGTTCTTCGCTTCAGATGAGTCGGGCTACATCACCGGGGACCGGCTGAACGTGGTGGGAGGGAAGTACATCGTCTAACCGGGTCCGGGGTTGGGCGCCGGTTGTCCGTAGCGGTCTGCCGTGTTTGCGGGTTAACCCAACCCCTGTTGCACCATGGCGGCGGCGCCGATGATTCCCACGGAATCACCTAATCGGCTGGCGCTCAACACAAAGTCTTTATGCCGCCGGCTCATGGCCCGGGCGTCCATGATGTCCCTGATCTTGCTGATGAGACCCAGCTTCTCCAATCCCACCGTGACGCCGCCTCCCAAGACCACCATGTCGGGGTTGAACAGGTGCAGGACGTTGGCCAGACCCACTCCCAGGGCGTTTACCGCGTCCTCTATGATCTCCTGGGCCAGGGTGTCGCCGGCCCCGGCAGCTTCAAAGACGGCCTCGGAGGTGATGGCTGAGGGAATCATGGCGGCCAGGGCTGACGTGCTGCCGGTGGGAACGGCCACCTTTTCCTGGGCGATCCGGGCGATGGCGGTGCCCGAAGCCAGCGCTTCCAGGCATCCCCGGCTGCCACATAGACATGCCGGCGCCGATGGGGTGTAGTCGATGGTCATGTGGCCCACCTCTCCCGCCAGACCCCCTGCGCCCAGGAACATGCGCCCTCGGTCGACTATTCCGCCTCCTATGCCGGTGCTGACGGTGACGTAGAACAGGGTATTGGGTGCGGCGCCGCGTTGTTCCCTGGCCTCACGTCCCGCGCCGTGGTGGAACTCGCCCAGGGCCGCCAGGGTGGCATCGTTGCCCACGTAGACCGGGCAGCCCAGGTCATTTTCCCAAAGAGATTTTAAAGAAACCCCGTCCATTGCCATGAGGTTGGGGGGTTCGTAAAGGGTGCCGGTTTCCGCATCCACCGGGCCGGCCACCGCGATTCCCACGCCCTGCGCCTCACCGCCACATTGGGCGATGGCCCGGTCCAGCATAGACCTGGCGGCTTCCACCAACTGGGATTGGGTGGCGTCTTTGGGGTTGGGGGTCCGGTCCTGCCAGCGAACCTGTCCGTTGGCGTCGACGGTTGCTGCCCGGATCCAGGTGCCTCCCCAGTCCATGGAGACCACTAACTCAGGCTTGGAACTCACGGGTTAAACTGCCTCCTCCCCGATTGGGGGCTTTCAGGGAAATGGCTGGGCGGCCAGCAGGTCGTCCAGCACCTCCCGCAGGTCCTCAGCCTTGATCGGCCCGATGAATTTTTTAACGATGGTCCCATCGGGTCCGATGAAGATCTTTTCCGGGATCCCGCGGACGCCGTAGGCGATGGCTATGGTGCCCTGGGCGTCCACACCGTTGGGATACGGCACTTGGAATTGTTCCAGGTAGTCTCTGGCAGCGCCGGGGTCGTCCCAAATATCCACCCCGACGAATTCAACGGGCTTATCCTGGTATTCCAGGTAGACCTGGGCCAGATCGGGGGCCTCCTGACGGCACGGCGGGCACCACGAGGCCCAAAAGTCCACCATCACCACCTTGCCCCTTAGTTCTCTCAGGCTGATGGAGCCGCCGGTCAGCAGTTCCAGGTCAAATTCGGGAGCGGCGTTGGCCGGGACGATTATCTCGCCAAATTCGTTATTTACGCCCACGCTGACCGCTCGGCCCCCGGTCTGAACCGATGCCCACACCAGGATGGCCAGCAACGCCACCAGCGGTATGCCGGAGCCCAAGAATATCATCTTACGCTTGGTCACGGGATCAGGCCCCCCGTACCGGGTCATCGGTTGGATCTAGGATCTTGGCCTTTAGACGCTGTCTTTGAGCCTGGTACTCATCTTCCGGGGTCTCACCAGCCTCGTACCGCAGGTCTAAGACCGCTAACTCCCGGACCAGGTCCACCCGCGACCCGGGTTCCGCCGTGGCCTGGGCCGGTCCGGAATTGGCTGGGGTGGCTGTTTGGGGCGGCCTGGTCAATATCCCGAACAGCAACACGCAAGCCAACGCGACGCCCATCAGAGCGGGAATACCGGCCACCCAAAAGCCGGTGTTGCCGATGGAGGACCTCACACGCGCAACCAATGATGGGCGGGGAAGATTGGTCAGCTCCAGTTGGAAACCCTCGCCGGGCGCCAGATTTGACGCTTCCCAGACCTTGTACTGGGTTCCCTCGATGTCCACGGATTCGACGGAGGTCAATGGGCTAACCTGAAGCTGGGTAAATGCTTGCGGGGCCATGAGTTGATAGACCTCTGCCCCTTGAAGCAGTCTCTGCCGGTATGAGACGGCACCGTCCTGGTAAGGGAACCGGTAAGAGTACTCGATGCTGTGCTCTCCCGGTGTTATCGGCGAGGTGATCGCAAAACCCGTACCGATGGATATTACCTCACGGCTGGGCAGGTCGGAATTCACGCTCAAATCCGTGGTTTCCGGGGGGAGGGAAAATCTCAGGAAGCCCATGGGTGCGCCGGCGGAAAGGTCTGGAACCACGGTCCGGTCTCCGGGATTGGATATCCTTACAAACTCGATGGCGGTGATCTCTCCGGCCCGCGGGTCAATGGCGGTTATCACCATGACCTGGCGTTTCAGCCGGATCACCGATATCTCTGTGCTGGTTTCGTAGACGGTGAGCCGCAAATCTTCCCGCAGCCGGTCTTCCAGCCGTTCTCCTGGGATGATTTCCCTGTAGGCCGTGCCCTGGTATTCCACGTCGAGGAGGTAACTTCCACCGGCAACCACGGGCACGTCCAGGAAATCGAATGCACCCTGGTCGCCGGTGGTTGTCTGTTCGCTGGAAACCAGGCCTCCCTCGCCATCTATGACCAACAATAAAACCGTCAAGCCGCCGGGGGCATCTCCGTCCGCGGTCCCATTTATCACCTGGCCGGTTAGGGACACGGCTTGCTGGGCGTGGCCGGGGGTGGGCGGGACCAGGGTCAGAAAAAACGTGATACCCAGGATCACGGTCAAGCAGGTCTTCGCGCTTCCGGGGGTCAACATTGTGGACGGCTATCGGGTCTTACAGGGCCGGGCTCATCGGGGTCTTGCAAGGCGGACCGGGCCGCCAAGATCTCCTGTTCCAGAAGAAAATCAGGGTCGTTGCCCTCGGCCCGGCTCCTCTGGCGAAGCACCGCCGCCGCATCCAGCCGGTATCCAAGTAGTTGCTCCTGGTACAGGGCCTGGGGAATGTTGCCCAGTTGGTGCTCGAGCATCAGGGTCTCGATGGCGGCGTAGATCTCTTCGAGAATTGCCTGGGTTTCGGGTTGACCGTTGCTTTGCCGGGGACCGCGCGAGTTTCGCCGGGAGGCCAAAAACGGATAGATCACCACCGCCAGGCTCAAAAGGGCAAGGGAAATCCCCACGATCAGTACCAATCCGTCATCACACTTGCGAATTCAAAATATCCGGCCGTCACCCGGCCCCAGAACTCGCCGATAAACGCGGGGCGGCCATTCTAGGCCGGGGTCGGCCGAGGGCGTATAGATGATCGAGGAGATGAGACCGGCGCTCTAGCGGGCTGGCGGGCCGGCGACGGCCACAGGGAAACCAGTGTCCCCAGCATCAAGACCGGTCCGGCCACCCACATCCACCAGATGAGCGGGTTCACCAAGATTCGAAAACCAACGCTGCCGTTGGCCAAGTTTTCGCTGGGAACCAGGTATAGGTCGTCGATGGGCGTGGACCGGATGGCCGCCTGGGTGGCGGCCATGTCGAACGACGGGTAGAACGTCCGCTTGGGGAAGAGAGTGTCCAGCAATTTGCCGTTGCGGTAAACCTCCACCGTGGAAGTGAATTCGACGCGGTTGGATTTTGGCACCTCCTGGGTGCCCAGATAACGGATCTCGTACCCCTCTATGGTGGTGGTATCTCCCGGCGCCATGATCAAATCCTGCTGGGTATTGAAAAACGATGTACCGATCACCCCCAACGCCACCATGATCACCGAAAGGTGGACGATATATCCCCCGTACCGGGGGCGGTTGGCCCAGATGAGGTGCAGGAAGGCCAGCGGATAGATCTCTCCCCGGGACCGGTGCAGGGACCGCGTGCCCCGGTACCACTCCGATAAGATACCTGTTGTGACCAGGGCGCTGAGGCCGAATCCCACAAGGGGATACGGTTTGTGGACCCCCAAGATGAAAAGGACCAAGACCGTGGCAATGCCCGCCGCGGCGGGGATCCATAAAGAACGCCGGGCCGTGGCCGGGGTGGCCCTCCGCCAGGGAAGCAATGGACCCACGCCCATCAAAAACAGCAAACCCAGGAACAAGGGCCCGTTGACCTGGTCATAGAAGGGACGGGCCACCGTTATGGATTCCCCTATGGTCAGCTTGGTGATCAGCGGATATACGGTCCCCCAAAGGGTGACGAAGGCCACCCCCAAAAGCAGCAGGTTGTTGACCAAAAAGGCCGACTCCCTGGAAAGCATGGAGTCCAGGTGTTGGGCGCTCTTCAGGAGCGGATACCGCCAAAAGAAAACGGCGAAGGGCACCAGGACGCCGATGCCCAGAAACACCAGGAATACCCAGCCCAACGATGATGCCCCGAAGGAGTGAACCGAGGGCACCGGGCCGCCCCGGTTCATGAACATGCCGTAAAGGGCCAGGCCGAAGGCTATGTTTATCAGGACGATGTTCCACATGCGGAACATGCCCCGGCGTTTTTGCACCATTATGGAATGGACAAAGGCGGTGAGGCCCAGCCACGGCATGAAAGCAGCGTTCTCGACCGGGTCCCAGAACCAGAATCCTCCCCAACCCAAAATGGTGTAAGCCCACCAGGAGCCCAGCAACAGACCGCCGGCCAGCAACGCCCAGGATATCAGCGCCCATTGGCGGCCGGCATCCACCCATTCGTCGCCTGTCTTTCCGCCGATGAGGGACCCCATGGAAAACGCCAATGGGATGGACGTGGCCACCAGGCCGGCCATCAACGCCGGTGGATGAATGAACATGCCTAAATGGGTAAGCAGCGGGTTGATCCCCTGGCCGTCGGGAGGGATCAGCTGGAGTTTGTCGAAGGGATTGGCCATGAACCCCATGACGCCCAGGAAAAAGGCCAGTATGACCATCAAGATAGCGGTGGTGTATGGCATGGTGTCGAGCAGCCGCTTTGGCGCCCGCCAAATCGCCAAGGCCGACATGACCGCCAGGGCAAAGGCTATGTATAGCAGGGACCCCTCGTTGCCGGCATAAAAAGCCACCCAGGTGAACCTGTCGGGCATGGCCAGGTCGCTATGGAGGGCAACGTAGGCCACTTCGAAATCCCGGCTGATGAATGAGGCTATCAGGCTGAGGGTGGCCACCAAGACGGCCAACAACACCAGGTACACGGCCCATTGTGAACTGAGGACCAAGGCCGGAATGTTACGGACCTTGCCGACGACCGACCCAAGGGCCGAATACGATGCCAACGCCAGGGCGATCCAGATGGAAACCGCTCCCAAATCAGCCATTGGCGTCTCGATTCATACCGTCTTCATCCGCACTGGGTTCCCCTCTGGTTTCCGTACTGGTTTCCTTTGACCCTGGAGATTCGGTGATGCCCAGGTCCCGGTCCACGGCCTGAAGGTAAGGGGCCAGGTTTTCTGGGGAATCGGTAACGCCAGCCGTCTCGGGAGCGGTCTGCAAGGACCCTGCCGGCCGCGCTGACATGGATCTCAGCACAAAGAACCCGGCGGCCAGGGCGCCAAAAACACCAACCACTGGAACGGTCCAGGCCAATAGGTTGAAACCGGATTTGGACGGGGCGGCCAGGATGCCCGCCCCGTAGACGCTGGCAAAATACGCCAGAACCTGTTCCCGGCTCTCGCCCTGGGACAGTTTTTCGCGCACCAACCGGCGCATCTGCTTGGCTATGGGCACCTGGGCCTGGTCGATGGTTTGGGAAGGGCAGACAGGACACATCAACATGCCGTCGATACTCTGGGCGGCTTTCTCATCAAAAAGCGCCTGGCTGTCCGTCGCATCGATAGAGCCTGGTGAGACCGGCTCTTGGGCACTGACCGTATCATAAGATCCGGGGAGACCGGCAAATGCGATGGCCGCCGCCAGCAATACCGCTGATGAGATACGTAGTTTGGTGGAAATTCCAGCGTACATAGACGAAGCTTGCATGGCTAGTACGGTTTGCACGGGGTATTGGATGCTGGGACTGCAAAGAAGGTCTGATCACCGGCTGACAGGGACGGTATCCAACATTGTAGCAGTCCGGCGGATGCTCGTCTCCTGGGGTCTACTTGGGCAGTGAGTCGACGTATTGGGCAATGGCGGCGCGTTCTTCCTGGTTCAATAGCTTGCCGAATGGGGGCATCACCGAGGCGGGGCCAAAGGGCCGGGATAGGGCCTGCAGCATTCCCTCGATGGAGGCCGGCGAATTGTCGGTGAGGTCCGGCGGGTTGATCAAAGGGGTGTATTGGTAGCTGGAGATCAGTTTTTGCACCACCGGGCCATCGCCCTTGCCTCCGGCTCCGTGGCACATGACGCAATTCACCTCAAAGAGGTGCTGCCCATCGGTGCCAAAGGAGGTGTTTACGGGGCTGGGGAACCAGGCCACCGCGGATTCGACGCCGGAGAGGCGGGGCGGTTCTTGGGACTTGAAGCTCTGCTGGTAGTGCATCTCGTAGAAGATGTCCAGGGGGTAGGAGCCTTGGGAGCATCCAACGGCAAAAACGCCCAAGGTTAAGACCAGCGTTAGAAGCTTGGTCTTGGCTCCCAGGCGGCCCCATGACGCGCCGGCTCTGCGCGCGCCTGTCAACATTTTGAATAACGTGTTTCTCACGCCGGTGATGACCCCTAAGTCTCCCGGATGACGTCGACGGCGCCGGCACCGGAAAGGATTTCGGAGATGCTGGAAAGGCGGTCTTCCTCAACGTTTACCAAGACCCCGATCAACCCTTCCGTGATGCGAGTATCGTACAGCCCCACCTTCATCCTGGGCAGGCGGGACTCGAATATGATGCCTATGATGGTAAAGATTATGGCGGTCAGCATGGTGCTTTCGTAGGTGACCACCGCCATGGGCGGCATGGACAATATGGGCTTGCCACCCTGGACCAATGGGTAGGCCATCTGGGTCATGGTCGTCAGCAAAATGCCGACGGTCAGCCCGATCAATGCTCCACACAGTGGGAACACGTACAGGCGGTGGCGTTCCTCCCGCTCTCCGAAGGCCCCCTCCGGATAAGGGGCATCGGTCATGAAGTCAATATCGTTGGGGGAAATGTTGGCCTCCTTCAACGCGTCACCAGCATCGGCGGCGTTGTCGGCGGTTTCAAACAATCCCAATATCGGACGAATAGCCATTTTTTTATCCTTCTCTTCTCACCCTCTCCACTCGTCGTTTCCTTCGTTTGGAACGAGCCGAGGGTGAGGGCGTCAATCCTCTCTGACTACGGCTGGCACCGTGCGCCGGCCTATCTGGACCGTGGTCCTTAGGATCTCTCCTTCTTTGATGTCATACAGCGGTATCAGCGGGACGACCTTGCTGAATAGCAGCATCAACATGGAAACCATGGCGAAGGTGCCGAACACGATGGTGATCTCCACCGGGCTGGGGCGGTAGGAGCCCCAGCTGAAAGTGAAAACCGTCTTTGCGGCCAGCCCCGGCACGATGATCAGGAACCGCTCCAACCACATGCCGATGTTGACCGAGATGCAGGCGAACGACATGATCCACAGGTTTCTGCGGGCCGTCCGGCTCAGCCAGATGGACACCGGAATGAAGTATGTCGTAACCACGAATATGATCATCCAGATCTTGTAGGTCCCGGTGAACTGCAGGCTCCGCACCGCCAATTCGTCGGCCTCTCTACCGTAGAAGCCGAAGATCACTTCCATCACGAAGAAGTAGAACCAGGCGGTGGCCACCACCACCAAAAGCCTGGCCAAAGCGTCGATGTGCTCATGGCGTATGTAGTCCTGCCACCCGTAGATGTAGCGCAGGATTATCATGACGAAGGCCACCGCCGAAACGCCCGAGTGGACGGCGCCCACGACGAAATAAGGGGCGAAGATCGTGGAGTGCCACGACTTGACCGCCACCGCCATTCCGAAGTCCCAGGACACTATGCTGTGGACGGAAACGAACACGGGAAGGATCAAGGCGGACAGCAGGATCCCGGCGATGATCTGCAGCTTCCATTGGCGCGGGTTGCCCCGCCACCCCATGGCCAGTATGGAATACATCGTGTGTTGCATGCCCGTGGTCCGGTCTCGCAGCACCGCGAAGTCGGGTATCAACGCAACCATGACAAACAGGATGCTGGACGTCAGATAGGTGTACACCGCGCTGGGGTCCCAGACCAGTGGAGAGCGGATGTTTGGCCAGATGCCCCGGGCGTAGTCGTAGGGGACGAAGGGCAGGGTGTAGATCCAGTAAACCACCCGCCAGGGCCGGCCGGTGTGAATCACGGGCATCATCATCGCGGTCATCAGCGAGAACACCGTGAGGACCTCGGCTGCCCGGGTGGCCGGCCTGCGCCATTCTGCCTTGGACAAACGCAGGATGGCCGAAAGCATCACCCCGGCGTGGCTGATGCCGATCCAA
>JADFPM010000123.1 GCA_022562335.1 Chloroflexota bacterium | reverse complement strand
CTTAGCTCGAAATCCTTCTGTAGCTCCACCAGATACTCGGTGATGTCCGCTCGGGCCCGCACCTGAGAAGGCGTAGGCTCACGCACCGCGGCTTCCCCGGACCCGGCGGCATCGGGCGGCACGACATGCAAAAAAGTCAATTCGCTCTTAAAAGCGATGGCCATTCGCTCCACTTGAGGCAGGACGTACTCCGACATAAGCGAACCGTCTAGAGGAACCACTATCCGTTGGTAGTTCATTGCTCGCCTCCTGGGCAAACCGGGCAGGTCTCGGGCGCCAACCAGGCAGGTCTACGGCCCGGAACCAAGGCTAGTTTGCGCTTTCCCCAGGGTAGAAGGTAGTGTCTTTTGCTACTACATTTTGGGGCCAAACGGACTCGCGCCTCAGGGCCAAAAGGGGTGTTGGAAATCCCATCACCTGACTCCTTCACGCGGCCAACAACCGTCCGGCTTTCACGTCCACCAACCCCATATCGCTGAGTTTGAGCTCGGGTATCACCGGGAGTGCCAGGAAGGATAGAACGGAAAAAGGCGACGCCACGGTGCATCCCAGGCCTCTGGCGGCTTCTTCCAGCTCCCCTTGGCATTTGGCCACCTCTGCCAACGGTCTATCCGACAGGAGGCCCGCCACCGGCAGGTGGAGCGCCGCCAAAACCTGGCCGCCAGCCACCGCCACCATCCCGCCTCGGGCGGCTTCTATGGCTTTGACCGCAGCGTAAATATCCCGGTCGCTGGTCCCCACGGCCACCACGTTGTGGGAGTCGTGGGCCACGGATGTGGCCAGGGCGCCTGTCTTGAGTCCAAATCCCTTGACCAGCGCCTTGCCGATATTGCCGGTGCCCAAGTGCCTCTCCACCACCACCAGTTTCAGTAGATCGCGGCCCAGGTCCGCATCGATGATGCCGTCTCTGGCGTGGACGTGGAACGTGCGCCAGCGAGTCGCCGGCTGTCCGTCGACGACCTCAATAACGGGAAATCCTCCCGCCCACGGTTCTCCCGATTCAGGGCGCAAAGCTAAATCTTCGATATGAAAAGTCTTGATATTGAAGCTGTTTCCCATGAACGAGGAGGGCGTGGCCTTTACCGTGGCCACCGGAAAAAGCGGTTTGCCTCCCTGGGCCACCAGCTTCCCGCGGTAATACACCAAGCCGGCGGTAAAATCTTCCAGGTCGTCCAGCACAACCAGGTTTGCCCAGTATCCGGGCGCTATCCCTCCCAACCCGTTCAGCCGAAAATACTGGGCCGGCACGATGGTCGCCATCTGTATGGCCCACACCGGGTCCAGACCCAACCTGATGGCCTTTTTCACCACGGCGTCCAGGTCGCCTTCCCGCATGATGTCCCCGGCGCTTTGGTCATCCACCACCAACATGCAACGGTGCAAAGTGTTGGCGTTGACCAGGGGCAGCAGCTCCTCCAGGTTTTTCTCGGTGGTGCCCTCGCGGATCATGAGGTACATGCCCCTCCGCAGCTTTTCCAGACCTTCTTCGTAACGGGTTGTCTCATGGTCCGAGCCGATGAGCGGCGCCAGGTATGCGTTCAACTGCCGGCCGGCCAGTCCCGGAGCGTGGCCTTCCTTCACCCCTGCGCCGGCGCAGGACAGCTTGTCCAGGGCGCCGTCATCCCCTCGAATGACCGAAGGAAAGTCCATGAACTCTCCCAGGCCGATGACGCCCTTCAGCCGCAACGCCCGTCGAATCTCCCGGGGACCCATTGCGACTCCCGAGGTTTCCATCGCCGTGGCGGGTACGCAGGAAGGCGCCAGCACAAACATGTCGTAAGGCAGCTGCCGGGATTGCCTGATGAGGCGCTTGATCCCCTCGACGCCGCAAACGTTGGCAATCTCGTGGAGGTCGGTGACTCCTCCCAATACCCCTCTGGGGACCACCGCCCTGGCGTACTCGCCAACGACCATGTTGCTGCTTTCCAGGTGAAAGTGCCCGTCGATCAATCCCGGCGCCAGATACGCGCCTTTCAGGTCGGTCACCATGCGGCCTCTAAGGTAGTCGCCGATCCCTGCTATCTTGCCTTCGGAAATGGCGACGTTGCCTACCTCGATCTCTCCGGTAAAGGTGTTTACGATCTTTGCGTTGGCCAACACCAAATCCGCGGGTAAATCGCCCCTGGCCACGGCAATCAATCTTTTTAAACCCAAGTCACGCCTCTTCCAAAACGTAGATTCCGGGCAGGTTGCGGTACTTCTGCCGGTGGTCCAAACCGTAGCCAACAACAAATACGCCGGGCACCGTGAACCCCAGATAGTCGATGGTCACCGGCGTGACACGCCGGGATGGTTTATCCAGCAGGGCGCACACCTTCAACGAAGCCGGTCCCTGCCCGTTGATGTAAGCGATGATCCGGTCCACGGTGGCGCCGGTGTCCACGATGTCGTCAACTAACAACACATGCCGGTCTCGCAAAGGTATACCGGGAACTGCGGTCAAGGCCACGTGCCCCGAGGAGGCGGTCGAGTAATAGCTCTGCGCTCGGATAAAATCTACGGAAAGCTCAATATCGATCTGCCGGATCAGGTCGGCGACAAATACGAACGACCCCTTTAGCACGCCCAACAGCAGTGGATCCTTGCCCTCGTAATCCCTGGAGATCTCGCGCCCCAATGACACGACCTTCGCCGCGATCTCCTCTCTGGATAGCAGCATGGCCGATTTGTGTTGCGCCGAAGCGCTCCGGTAGTCATGGTGGATTGCTGGCGTCATGGGAAAGCTCCGCAAAGTTGAGGGACCAGGTCCGTGTCATGGAGCCTGGTCCCTCAGCGTTGGTTTTCTTGCCCTGAGTCCCACGGTTGCCCGGCCTTAGGGCCGGATGGACCGGCCGTTCCGCTTTTGGTCACCTATCTCCATCGAGCCATCGGTGATGTCCAGGATGAACGGCTGTCGGCCAAATTCAATCTATGATTGTGAGACCAGGGACCCGGATGCCCCCGCCGGCCACGCGGACGATTCATGGATAGAAGTGAGTCCACCTCGCCCAAGGACCAGCGGGGGCCGACTAGGGAATTTCCACGAATGGTTCCAAACGATCAGGAGAACCACTTCCACCTCCTTTAGTATCGCGGTGGGGGAGAGAATAACCCGGCTGGGCTGAATCCGATGGTTCAGACCGGTTGCCGGGCCGCTGGCCAGCGCCGGCGCCCATGCCGTTTATGGCTGGGGCTTGGGTCTTGGGGTTTAGCCCCATTCCCCGCGGCACTGTCATCCTCTCCGCACATCCAAGTCTATTATCGATTCCCGGTTTAGGCACGGGCCGGACGGACTGATTTGCCAGTGCCGTTGGTCACATGCCGCCTAACCTGAGCGCCGGGACGGTCGGTGGAAGCCGCGGCGTCTGAATAAGCGCCGTCCAAACAGCCTGCGGACCGGGCCGCCGGTGCGCCCCACGGCGTGGGTTTCCACCTGAACCAACGGGCGGATATAATTGGATGAGTTTAGGTGATAGGTCCGGGGCTGGAAATGACCTCCAATACCCAGAATGAGCTTGACGGGAATGGGCTGCACGACGCGATCAGGACTCTCACGTCGGAGCTTTCCCTGGACGACGTCCTCCAAAAGGTGGCCGACCTTAGCCGCCACCTAGCTGGGGCAAAATACGGCGCCCTGGGGATCCTGGGCCAAGACGGCCTATTGGAGCGGTTCATCACCTCGGGAATCAGCCAGCGGCAAATAACCCGCATCGGCCCCCTTCCCCAGGGGAAGGGCGTTCTGGGGGTGGTGATGCTAGAGGGAAAGACACTGCGCCTGCCGGACCTCACCAAACACCCCCAATCGGTGGGCGTTCCTCCCCATCACCCCCAAATGACCAGTTTCCTTGGCGTGCCCATCATCTACAACGGCCGGGTCACCGGCGATCTGTATCTATGCAACAAGATCGGCGCCCCGGAGTTTTCCCAGGAAGACGAAACCCTGGTGACCCTGTTTGCAGCCCAGGCGGCGGTGGCCATAGAAAACGCCCGCCTGTTTGGCTCGGAAGCCCGGCGGGCGGCCCAGCTGGACGTCCTCAACCAGGTGGGCCGGGAATTCAGCCGGGTGTTGGACCTGGACGTACTGTTGCAACGGGTGGTCGACCTGCTCCGGGAACGTTTTGACTACCAGAATGTGCAGATATTCTGGGTGGACTCCGGCACCAACGTGGCCCGGCTGCGGGCCTGGGTCGGCCCCAACCCAGAAGACGATCCAGACAACGTTCTGGACAACGGTCTGGACGGCGCCATAGGCGATGCCCCCAAAGCGGCAGGCCATCAATTGGACGAACTAACCCTGGCCAGGTTGGTGCGAGAGAGGAAAGCCGTGCTTTCCAAAGAGACAGACCCGGGGCGGGCGGTCCCGGGCGATAAAGCCGTGTTCAAGAGCGAGCTGGCGGTCCCCGTGCCGGTCAAGGGCGAGGTGGCTGCGGTCATCCGCGTGGACAGCTTGGGGCCCAACGCCCCCAACGTCTTCGATGAAAGCGATGTAAAAACCTTGGAAACCGTGGCCGGCCAGCTGGCCACGGCCATAGAGAACATACAGCTATACCGCCAACAACAGGACCAGGCCCGCCGGCTGGCGGTGGCCGACGAGCGGGACCGCATCGGCAGGGACCTTCACGACGGGATCATCCAATCGATCTACGCCGTGGGACTGACCCTGGAAGACATAGCCGCCCATTCGGCCGACGAACCTGAAGAGGTAAGGCCCCGCATCGACGGCGTGGTGGATGACCTGAACCAGGTCATCGGAGACATGCGCAGCTACATCATGGACCTCCGTCCCAGGGAGCTGCAGGGCCGCAAGTTGGACGACGCCCTGGAATCGTTGATCAAATACCTGGAAGACCGCAGCGGTGTCGTGGTTGCCATGGATGCCCGGGTCGACCTGGCCGGTTTCTCCGAGCAGTACGTGGTCAACCTGTGGCACATCTTCCAAGAAGCATTTTCCAATATCGAGAAGTACGCCAAGGCCTCCAACGTATCTGTCTTGATCGAACTTGCCGATGGGCGGCTGATCCTGGAGATCTCCGACGACGGCGTGGGTTTCGACCTGGAGAAGGCGGAAATGGGCCGGGGATTCGGCCTGGCCGACATCAAGGACCGGGCCGAGCGCCTGGGCGGCATTCTGACCGTCGAGACGTCAGAGCCCATTGGGAACGCCGGGAACGCCGGGAACGCCGGGGGCGCCGGCACCAAGTTGAGCATAAGCCTCCCCATGGCGGAAGCCGGCGCCGATGCCGCATCCAGCTAGGGGGGAATCATGATGACCGCAGGGAGAAGATATGAAGGCTGACCAACCTCTGAACGTACTGATCGTGGACGACCATGAAATCGTCCGAAAGGGCCTGGTGATGCTCATCTCCCGCCAAGAGGATATGCGGGTGGTGGGCGAAGCCGGGACGGCGGCCGAGGCGGTCCAACAAGCCCGTGATCTAACCCCTGACGTGGTGGTTCTGGACGTGCGCCTTCCCGATGAGTCGGGGATCGAGGCCTGCCGGGACATGCGGGCGGAAAACTCCGATATCAAGGTTTTGATGCTGACCTCTTACAGCGATGAAGAGGCGGTGATGGGCTCCATCATGGCCGGCGCTTCAGGATACCTGCTGAAGGAGATCCGCTCCCAGGAGATCGTCGAAGCGATACGCCGGGTGGGAGCAGGCCAATCACTGCTGGATCCCAGCGTCACCGCGGCCGTGCTGGAACGGATCCGCCGGGGAAAGGAAGACGACCCCTGGTCGGACCTTACCAGTCAAGAGCAAAGGATCTTGGAGCTCATAGCCGAGGGCAAAACCAACAAGGAGATCTCCGAGGTGGTCAACCTAAGCGATAAAACGGTGAAAAACTACGTGAGCAACATCTTGGGCAAGCTGGAGGTTTCCCGCCGGTCACAGGCGGCAGCATTCGTGGCCGAGCGGCGGGCCCGGTCTGGGTTCCGTGAGGGGTCCTGACCCGCGCCTTAAAATCTTCCCTGCCGGCATTTCTCACGCCCCGATAACCGGCCAATTTTTTGTGTTCTAAATAGCCACCTGCCGCATGTATCATGGCAGGCGCGCTTGTCCGCGTTCTCCCGGCTGGCGTGGATCGATACCGGGGTCCAAATGGCCCTTTAAGTAGGGCCGATGGACCCTAATATCCCCGCGCCGCAACCGCCATCATGTGATTCGGCGGTCACGGCCGGCTCCATCCAAATCTCCTAGCCAAGTCTCCTAGCCAAGTCTCCCAGTGCAGCGCTGGTTTGTGACCGCCCATCGAAACACAGGAAAGGGGGTGAAGGCAATGTTCTGGTTGAAGGCGTGTCCTCGCTGCCACGGCGACCTGTATCGAGAGGAAGACATATTCGGCATTTACCTGGCTTGCCTCCAGTGCGGCCATGAATTGGGCATGATAGAGGAATTGAACCTGCATGACCCGTTGGGCAAATTCGTGGGAGAAGAGTCGGAAGCGGTCTTTGCTCACGCCGCATGAACCGCCGTTCCATCGCCGGCACCCATGGGCCTCACCGCATCGGTCTGATACCGAGAGTGCTGCAGGTTTGCCGGCGGGCTAACGGTACATGGGCTTGAAGAAGCTGTGCAGAAAATTGTTGCGGTGGGCCCAGGAATGCCCCCGTTTAACGACTTGATCAGGTATGGGACCGGCCTTTTTGCAGGTGATCAGCACAGTCTCGTAGTTGGCCAATTCGGGAGGCGCCTCGGCGGTGAAAACAACCTGGCATTCCTGTGACTCTACGAACGACTTCAGGCTGGGAAATCCCTTGACCTTGGTGTTGGGCGGCTGGTATACGTAAAGCTCGGTGGCGCCCAGCAATTCGTCCAGGTGGTCGTTGCCGTTCCCCCGGCCCCCGCCCTCTCTCAACTGCCTTCTGCCAAACCCGTGATCTCTCAGGTGCATCGTTAACCCCAAAGCCCCTTTGCGCTTACGTTGCGGCCCGATTATATTGCTGTGTCACGGTCACAGCCTACGGGTAGATCCCCCATCCCACCCGGCCGGTCTCCGCCCGGAACAAGTGCCCATCGGTCGATGTGACGTACAGGGTGGTCATATCCGGTCCCCCGAAACAGCAGTTGGTGGGCCGCGTGCAGGAGATCGGATGGGTCTCCAGGACCCGGCCGGTGGGCGAGAACACGTAGATCATCGGCCCCGGACCCGCCGACGGCCAGCCCGCCGTGGCCACGATATTCCCGTCGATGTCCAGGCACATGCCGTCGATGCCCCGGTGCACGGCGTTGGCGTCCTTACCGAAGGTGTGCAGCACCGTATACGGTCCCAGGCTGCCGTCGTCGTTGATCGGATAGGCCCGCAACTCCCGGTCGATATCCAGTCTATCGCTGTTGCTTTCAGCCACGTAGAGGGTTTTCTGGTCGATGGACACCAGGATGCCGTTGGGCATGGTGGTGTCGAAGGTGACCCGCTTGACGGTGTAGCTGCCATCGGGCTGGGGATCGGCCATCAGCACCGACCGGTTGTCCAGCTCCTCGACCTCGCTGGGGTCGATGTTGGCGGCATTCCAGGGGTTGGTCCACCAGATGCGCCCCCGGCGGTCCACGGCCAGGTCGTTGGGAGTATTCAGTTTTTGGCCGTCCACCCGGTCGGCGACAACGTGGTTGGCGCCCTGGGCGTCGATGCGGAGGATGGAACGCCCGCCGGAGCAGGCGCCGAACAGACGGCCCGCCGAATCCCAGGCCAACCCGTTGGTGTGGTTGAGACCCCCGCGCCACTCGCTGACCTCGCCCGATTCGGGGGAGTAGCGCATGATGCTGCTGGTCCCGATATGGGTGAATAAGATCGACTCTCCATCCCAAACCGGCCCCTCGGAGATGCCCCCGTAAGGACCATCCACCAACTCGAACCGCCAGCTACCGCTGCTCATGAAAACCGCCTCCCCGGCCGCCTGGTACACCCCAGGCCAGCCAAGCGCGATTGTAGCAGAGGGATTGGGGGAGGGACAAATGAGCTTTATTCATAATTAGGCAGTATC
>JADFPM010000003.1 GCA_022562335.1 Chloroflexota bacterium | reverse complement strand
GCTATAGAATGCGGTCTGTCATACCGGACCGGATTCCAAGTAAGGCGTCGCGTGATACCCACGTTTGGCGCCGCGCCAGTCGATGGAGGCGCCCCATGAGCCTGGAAGACCTGGAGAAGCGGGTAAAAGTCCTGGAGGACATCGAGGAGATCAAGAAGCTGAAGCATCGCTACTGCGCCCTCTGCGACGACCACTACGACGCCGACGCCCTGGCCGAGCTATTCACCGAGGACGCCGTGTGGGACGGCAAGGAAAGGGGCCGGAACGACGGCCGGGAAGCCATCCGGAGATTCTTCCAGGACGCGCCCAGCCGTCTGCCCTTCGCCATCCACATGGTCATGAATCCCATCATCGAGATTGACGGCGACCGGGCCACCGGGGTCTGGTACCTGTTCCAGCCCTGCACCTACGCCGACGGCAACCAGGCGGTCTGGGGCTCGGCCCGCTACGACGAGGAGTACGTGCGGGTGAACGGCAGGTGGATGTTCCAGCACCTGACCCTAAGCTCCAACTTCTGGACCCCATTTGATAAGGGCTGGGTTGAAGCCCAGTTCGCCTCCTAGGACGGGCCCATGGCGGAATCCCAGGACAAGAAGATGGAAGGCATGGTCGCCATCGTCACCGGGGCCAGCCGGGGATTGGGCCGGGCCATCGCCAAGGCGTTCGCCGCCCAAGGCGCCAAGGTGGTGGTCTCCGCCCGCCGCGACTCGCCAACGGGGTTGCCCGGAACCGCGGGGGAGACCGCCGAGCAGATACGCTCCCAGGGCGGGGAGGCCCTGGCATTGGCCTGCGACGTTACCGATGAAGAACAGGTCATGGCCATGGTGGGCCGGACGATCGAAGCCTACGGGCGCATCGACGTGCTGTTCAACAACGCCGGGGTGATGGTGCTGGGCGCGACCATCTTGGACATCGTTCCGGAGACGTGGGACCAGAGCGTTGCCGCCAATCTCCGGGGGCCGTACCTGTGCTGCCGGGCGGTTCTCCCAACGATGATCCAACAGGGTCGGGGCAGCATCATCAACATCGGCTCACGCATGGGGAGCGACCACGAGCAGGGCGGCGGAGTGCTCTACAGCGCCACCAAGGCGGCGGTGCACATGTTCAGTTTCTGCCTGGCCGACGAGGTGCGCGAGCACAACATCGCGGTGAACATACTCTCGCCCGGCGGACTCAGGACCGAGGGCTCGGCAGCCATCCCCTGGACCCAACGGGACTGGGACCAAAGGGTCGATCCCGAGGCCGTCGGACCCAGCGCGGTCTACCTGGCCCAGCAGGACGCCTCCACATTCACCGGACGGCTGGTGCTGCGCGCCGAGTTCGGGGAGACGTGGGGGGTTTAGCGGTCATCGAAAATCCCCCTCGGTCCCCTTTTACCAAAGGGGGATTTCCGCCCATCTCCACCACCAAGTCTCAGCTACCAGAATACCCTGCCACCGTCAAGTAAAGCTGACCGCTGTTAGCCCTTCTGCCCGAAGCGGTTGTAGGAGGTGACATCGGCCGAAGGGATGCGCTCGGTGGGGCCGAAGTTGCCGCGCGGATAGCCCAGGGGAGTCAGGCAGACCGTCTCGATGTGATCGGGGATGCCCAGCCAATCCTTCACCTTCTGTTCCTCGCGCAGGTGGGTGGTGGTGATCCGGGTGCCCAGGCCCAGCGCCCGGGCGGCCAGGAACAGGTTCTGTATCGCCAGCCACAGCGAGGAGGCGTAGCGGCCCCGCTCGATGGGTTCGCCCTTGGTGTAGGGCTGGGAGCCCATGGTGTGGTCGGCGCAGACCAGGATCATGGCCGGGACCTCGGGCATGTGGTTGGCCAGGTAGCGGGCCGACCGGTAGGCGGGGGGCTCATCCGGCGGCGCGGTGGCCCCTTGGGAACCCAGCCACAGGTCGCGGTAGAGCCCGCCGATCTTCTCGATCAGGTCCCGGTCGGTGATGGCGATGAAGTGCCAGGGCTGCTTGTTGCCGCCGCTGGGGGCCCTGGTGGCGGCGTCGATTATCTTGTCGATGGCCTCCCTGGGCACCGGGTCCGGCTTGTAGCGGGTGAACTGCCGTTGGCTGTGGATGGCCTCGAAAAGCCCGATCTCTTCCATGTCATCTCCTCACGTTTCAGTTGTCAGCCCTCGGCGGTCGGACTTGCAGAGATGGTCATCAACGCTGGGAAGCGGCGATCAGTGCAATATGCATTTGACGAAGCAGCCTGCCTCAGGGATCTTAGGCTTTCAAGATCTCCCGCCGCGATAAGACCCGCTCCATCAATGGCCGCATGCCCAGCTCGCGGGAGATGGACAGCGAATCGTCCATCAGGGACATCGCCTTAGCTTGATCCCCATCATTGTTCCGCTCCAGAAGCATGTCGGCGTAGTCGCAGCAACTCCAAGCCAACTCGGGTCTGAAGCCAGCCTTGCGGCAAAAAGCCAGAGCGTCATCGAAATGGGCCTCCGCCTGGTCCAGGTTGCCCATAGTGTGCGAAAGGAGGCCCAAGACCCGGTCGACAGCCAGATTTGCGAACAACCACATAACACCTTGCCATCGCTCTAGGGCGAGGTATTGTTCCTTCGCTGCCGATTTATCGCCCCGCTCTACCGACTGTAGGCCCATGCCCAATCTGGCCATCGCTTCGACAAAGGGGACCGCATCAGCGAACGATATTACCGGCTGGGCAGCGACCTGCGCCAAGTCCAATCGGTCCGGCTTGCCGCAGATGCGGGCGGCGGTCGCTACGGCCATGGCGGTCATACCGTTTTCCATAGTCGGTCCCGGCGGAGTCAGCCGCATGACCTCGACTAGCCGATCAAGAAACGCTTCGCCCTGAACGAAGTCCCCAGTTTCGCACTCCAACATCGCTCGCGCACACAGGGCGCGGGATTCCGTGGGTGATGCGGCAAGCGCGCGGTCGCTCAACTCTCGCGCCGCGCCGAATTGGCCGGCCATCTGGGCCGCGTCTTGGTTGGCCCGCAGGGCCATGCTATGCCAGAATCGGTCCCGCAGGCCTTCCGCCGGCGCCAGCACGGCCGACGCCTGGAGCCGCGCTTCTTCAAGCTGGCCCAAATGAAGGTTGTCGAGGACCGCGGTATAACGGGCCAGAACCTGGGGGTAGGGATCATCCGCTCGTCCGGCCAGTTCAATAGTCCGCATACTCTTGTCCAGACTCTCCTGGAATCGGAGGTGGATCAGGTCCACGTTGGCGGCATCAGCCAGAACCCGCATTTCCAGTACCGGGTCGCTTTCCCGCCGGGAAATGGCCAGCGCTTTCTCGAACGCTTCCTGGGCGCCTGCATAATCGCCTTCCTCCAACCCCAACAACCGTCCATACCGCGACAGCAGACGCCCCGCCCTGGGCGAATCCGGGTCCACCAGCGTCAGGGCCCGGGCGATCAGCTGATCATTGCCGATCCGATGGCCAATCATGGGGTAAAACGGGTATTCGGCAATGGCCACAGCCCGGTCAGACTCCCCAGCTTCGGCGTAGTAGTCCAGGGCCCGGGCCAAACTGGTCACCGCCTCATGGGTTCGGTACCTTGGCAGGGTGGGGGCCTGGGCCCGGCCCAAGCCGAACAGCAGGGCAGCGGCCTCTTCGTCGGGAGCTGCCTCCGTTCCGGACAAGGCTATGTCCCGGGCGATCAAGCCCCTTTCAAAGTGACCCAATGCTTCCTCGTAGGCGTAGGTGACCATTGCCCGCTCTCCGGCCCTCAGCCAGTAGATCACCGCACGTTCGGTGAGGCCCGCTTGGGCAAAATGATGGGCCAACAGCTCCGGCTGCATCTCCACGATGCCGGCGGATCCTTCCTCCAACACCTGCGCCGTCCGTTGATGGTATTGTTGCCTTCGGCTATGTAACAGAGACTGATAGGCGGCATCCTGTATCAGGGCGTGTTTGAAGGTGTAGTTTGCATCCGGCGGCAAGCCTCTCTGGTATAGGAACTCCGCGTCAACCAACCGTTGCAGGTGGCTGCCCAACAATTCCTCGTCCATAGGCGAAACCGATCTGATCAGGTCGTAGGTGAACTCCCGGCCGAGAACAGCTCCCAGCTGCGCTACCTCGCGGGCCGAAGTCAACCGGTCCAGCCGGGCGGTAAGTGAGTCCTGTAGCGTGGATGGGATCGCAAGGGTTGTCAGAGGTCCCGTTAGCTCGTAATGGTCTCCGGCCTCTTTAAGAAGGCCGGACTCCAATAACATACGGGTGAGTTCCTCCACAAAGATGGGCACCCCGTCACTCTTGGCGGCCACTTGGCTGAGGACCTCTTCCGGCAACGTCTTGCCGCCGGTCAGGCGGCCAACCATCTCGCCCGCCAGCCTTCTGGTCAGCCGGTTCAGCATGATTTGGGTCACGTGCCCGCGGCTTGGCCAAGGCGGCGTGAACTCGGACCGGAAGCTGAAAAGCGCCAGGACCCTGGCTGTGGGCACCTGCTCTAACAGAAGGTCTAAAACCGCAAGGGTCGAGGGGTCCGCCCAGTGCAGGTCTTCTAAAACAAGAAATACCGGCTGGTCCCCGGCTGAATCCAGCAGCAGAGCCACCAACAGTTGCCGGGTCCTGTCTCTTTGCACTTCGGGGTCCATGGCAAGCGCGGGATACCGCTCGGCCAGGGGAACCGATAGCAAACCAGAAAGCAAGGGGACCGCTTCCGCCAAAGGAAAATCCACGTGAGCCAAGGCGCTTTCCAGCATGGTGAGTCTTTCTTCAGCGGAATCGTCCCTTCCAAATCCCAGCCAAGCCTCCAGATACTCCAATACGGGATGAAGGGCGCTGTTTTGATGGTACGCAGAGCAACGGAGCCCTCGGAGAGCGTGTGGCTCGTTCGCGATCCGCTCGGTCAATGCGTCTATCAAGCGGGATTTCCCGATACCGGGCTCTCCGCCCAGCAGGACCACCTGCCCCAACCCTTCTTGGGCCTGCTCCCAGCGGTCCAGCAGCAGCCCCAGTTCCTGTTCCCGTCCGACCAGAGGGGTCAGTTGGCTAGCAGCGGCCACTTCGAAGCGGGTCTGAGCGCCGCTCTCGGAGAGAACCGCGAACAGTTCCATGGGCTCAGAGATGCCTTTGAGTTCATGGAAACCCAGGGCTTTATGGACAAAGAAACCTTGGACAAGGTTGGCGGTCACATCGCTGACAACCACGGAGTTGGGGCTGGCGGCTTCCTGCAACCGGGCGGCGATGTTGGGCGTCTCACCGACGATAGCCAATGTTTCGATGGTATCGCCGCCGCCCATCTCCCCCGCCACCACCAGCCCGGTGTGGACGCCGATGCGGACCGCCAGCTCTATATCTTTGTCTGCTTTGAGGCGAGTGTTCAGCGCTTCCATGTCTTCCAGTATCGCCAAACCGCCCCGCACCGCCCGTTGGGGATCGTCCTCGTGGGCTTGGGGATAGCCAAAGTAGATCAAGAGCCCGTCACCCAGATATTTAGCTATATGCCCCTCAAAGCGGGACACGGCCCCGGCACATACTTCCTGATAGCCACGGATGACTTCCCTGAGGTCTTCGGGGTCCAGTTGCTGGGAAAGGGCGGTGGAGCCTTGGAGGTCGCAAAACATCACCGTCAGCTGGCGGCGTTCGGCTTCATGCGTATTTACGACTTGAGGCGTTTGCTCGGCGGGCGTGGTCTCGGTCTGGGGTATCGGTGGGCCTGACCGGGTGTTCGCCTCAAGCGCGCGTTCAGCGGCGGTCAAAAAGGTCAGCGCGTCTTGGTTTTCTGGTTCAAGGGTCAGGGCGTCTTGCGCCCGCTCTCGCACCGCCAACCAATCTCGCTGGGCGAAGGCCGCCTCCGCTTCATCCAAAAGCCTATCGATCTGCCTCTGAACCCGCTGACTGGTCATTATGGGGGAATAGTAGCTTCGAGGTGGTCGGATGTCCACCTGCGACAGTGCCTGGATGCAGCGTCAACCCTCAGATCGACATGTACCCTCGCCAGGCCCCGTGTTAGACTAACACGGCTATATTAACCCCGAGGTGACCGGTTCCCATGGTCCCACCAGGAGACATTGGACCCATCCCGATATGGGTTGGGGTTTATCTTTTCCTAGCCCTGACCGGAGCTATATCCAGCTACTTGTTTTACTTCCGCGTCGTGCGGTTGATCCGCCAAGGCGGCAGTGTGGCGCGCTTCGACCACCCCTGGCAGCGGCTGACCGGCGCGACGTCCATCGTCCTGGGGCAACGGAAAGTCTTGCAACGGGTCCCCAGCAAAGACTGGGCGGGTCTGGCCCACGCGTTGATATTCTGGGGATTTCTGTCCTTCTCCCTGAGCTATCTGATATTCATCTTCATCGGGTCGGCCTGGAAATCGTTTCCGGAAACGTTGCTGACCGCCACGGGCGTGCGTATCTTCAGCGCTTACCTGGATATTCAGGCGGCGGTCTTGCTGGTGTTGCTGGCTTGGGCGCTGCTGCGCCGTTGGGTGGCCAAGCCGCGGCGGCTAAGTTTCGACCTGACCCGCAACATGGATTCGGTGATCATCGTCGGCCTCATCGGCTTCCTCATGGTCTCAACGTTGCTCACCCACGCTTTTTTCGTTGCCAAGGGAGGCCACGGCCCCGAGGCCCAGGTATTCATAGGCGGCGCCCTGGGAGGTTGGTTCACCAGCCTGGGCGTTGGCCAGGGACCGGCCAGCGTCATGCACGGCGTGTTCTGGTGGGTCCACCTGGCGATCATCCTGGGGTTTTCCATATATATCCCCTTCTCCAAACACATGCACATGGTGGCTGCTCCCCTGAACGCCTACTTTCGTTCGCTGGAGCCCACGGGGGTGATGGCCCCCATCGACCTGGAGAAAGCGGAACGATTCGGCGCCGGACGGGTGCAGGACTTCACCTGGAAACAGTTACTGGATGGCTTTGCCTGCGCCGTCTGCGGCAGGTGCACCGATGTGTGCCCGGCCAACCTGACGGGCAAGGCGCTCTCGCCGATGCACATCGTGGAGAACCTGAAGGAGCACATGCAGGCCATCGGGCACCAGGGCCCCAGGAACCCCGAACACGTGGAGCCAACGCCCTTGATCGGCGGGCCTATCTCGGAAGAGGCGGTGTGGGACTGCGTTTCCTGCGGCGCTTGCATGGAGGAATGCCCGGTGGTGGTCGAGCACATACCCACCATCATGGACATGCGCCGAAACCTGGTCCTGGAGGAATCCAAGATCCCCGAGTCGGCGATGACCGCCCTCTTGAGCCTGGAGCAGCGGGGGCATCCCTGGCGGGGGACCCAGTATTCCCGGACCGACTGGGCCGAAGGACTGGACGTGCCCACCCTGGCGGATAAGCCCGACGCCGAAATCCTGTTCTGGGTCGGCTGCACCGGGGCCCTGGAACAGCGTAGTCAGGGCATCGCCCGGTCCATGGTAAAAGTGCTGAAGTCGGCGGGAGTGGACTTTGCCATTCTGGGAGAGGAGGAGACCTGCACCGGCGACCCGGCCCGGCGCATGGGCAACGAGTACCTGTACCAGACCCTGGCCAAACAGAACATCGAGACGCTGAACCGGTACAACGTGACCAAGATCGTCACCATCTGCCCCCACTGTTTCAATACGATGCGAAACGAATATCCCCAGTTCGGGGGCGAGTACGAGGTGCTCCACTACAGCCAGTTCATCGATGGTCTGGTGAAACAGGGCAAGGTCAAACCGATCAAATTGATCGACACCACCGTCGCTTATCACGATTCCTGCTTCCTGGGCCGTCATAACGGCGTTTACGATGAGCCCAGGGACATTGCCAAAGCGATACCGGGACTGAAATTGGTGGAGATGTCGCCCCGGCACCGGGAGCGGGGTTTTTGCTGCGGGGCCGGCGGCGGACATATGTGGCTGGAGGAGAGTGGCGGAACGCGCATAAACCATGCCCGCACCGATCACTTCTTGGAAACCGGCGCCGATACCGTGGCGGTGTCGTGCCCCTTCTGCCTGCAAATGCTGACCGAAGGGATCCAGGCCAAGGGACAAGAGGGCCAGAAAAAGGCCATGGACGTATTGGAGATACTAGCCGAAAGCCTGGAAGATTGATCGAAGACCGATCTAAAGATGATCCGGGCATCTTAAAGGAACGGGGTTTCAGGCCATGCCCAACGACGAAGTGACTCTGGTCAAGATCTGCGGAACATGCCGGTTCCACATCGAGACCTTTAGCGTCAAAAAAGACAACATGATGATGTTCAGCAAGGAAACGATTTGGTGCCCCCAGTGCCAGAGCGACCAGCCGGAAGTCCGGGATGTTGCCGGCCGGCAAGAATCCATCGACCAGGAAGTGAATAGCTACCCAAAGGCTGTTCCCGCCGAGGAGATCACCCCGGCCAAAGAACCGGCTTCATCCTGAGATGGACCCCTTTCCCCACCTATGCCGTTGAACCGATCCGGTGAGATATGGCGCCCTTCGCATCAGGCACTCCGGTCACTTCAGGCAGCATTACCAGGCTGCGGCGAATCCGCCGTACGTGGCGCATCCTGTCCATCATTGCCACCGGCGTGGCATTGGGGTTGGCGTTGACCGTGGGAATCCTTTGGAGCCAACTGGAACGCCGGTACATCTTCTTTCCCACCGCCGAGCTCCAATTCACGCCGGCAGACGCGGGCCTGCAATATGAGGACGTCTCGTTTCATACCCGCGGGGGCCGGCAGCTCCAAGGTTGGTATATCCCCGGGACGGTGGATACCGGAAATACCACCTGGATCTGGTTCCATGGAAACGGCGGCAACATCAGCCACCGGGTGGATGAACTCGCCATGCTGCACCACCGCCTGGGCGTCAACATTTTCATTTTCGACTACCAGGGCTACGGGCGAAGCCAAGGTGAACCCACGGAACAGGGCACCTACCAGGACGCCAGGGCCGCCCTGGATCATGTGTCGAACCGGCCGGGCATAGACCCCAGTAAGATCGTTTATTTCGGCAAGTCTTTGGGGGCGGCGGTGGCGGTGGAATTGGCCACGGAAAAGCTTCCAGCGGGGTTGATACTGGTTTCCCCGTTTTCTTCGGTGAGCGACATGGCCCGCCGGGCATTCCCCTATTTGCCGGTGGGTTGGCTGCTGAAAGACCGGTACGACTCAGCCTCTCGTATTCGCCGGGTCCAGACCCCCTTACTGATAATCCACGGGGCACAAGACGAGATGGTGCCGGTGGATCAGGGCAGGGCGTTGTTTGAAGCGGCTAACGACCCCAAAATCTTCCGGTTGCTTCCCGGCGCGGGCCATAACGATACCCACATAAACGGCGGTCCCGGCTACTGGGATGCCTTGGAGGAATTTTCGGCGTCAATAACGGCCGGCCGGCAGGGGACCGCCGATTGATCAGCCCATAGGGCAGCAGGCGAAAGGGTTCAGCGGGGCCAAACCCGCAGGACGGGAATAGCCCGGTTCACGGCAAAGCACCCCGCACCTAGCAGGTACGGGGTGTTTTCATTCGCTTAGAGAATCCCAGAGTGATGATACCGGCCACTGCCTTCATCAGCCCATCCGCACAGGATCACCACGGGACGATGTCCCCGGCGAGTGATGGCCTTATCGCCTTTACCGGTTTAGGCTTTCTCGGCGTAGTCCAGATTGTGCAGGTATTTTTCTCCCTGGCCTTCGCCTTCAACGATGACCACCTCGTGGACGTTGACGTCGACGCTCTCAATCTGCTGGCTGACCCCGGTGGTCTCTACCACCAACCCGGCCCGGGTCTTGAACTTGATTCCAGCGTCGATGCTTTGCATCTCAGCGTACATCAGCGCACCTCCTGATCACAATTAAGATTTCCATTTCCGTCCCGGGGTCTGCCTCGCGGCGCCGGGATAACGTCACGGTCATAATACCCGTGGGACAGTCTACAAAGGCGGGTGCGGCGCGTCAAGGGTTCATCTCCCGGCGAAACCACTCCTTTCGTATCCAGTCTGCGTTCAGTGCCCGCGCCCAATCATCCCCGCCGGCCCCTTGAGGGGTTAGACGCCGTTGATTATCTCAGTCTCGTAGTCCAGCACCTCCAGGTCGCGGCGCTGGTCCTCCACAAAGGCCACAACGTTGGACAGGACTTGGTTGGCGTGGCTGGGATCGTTACTGACGCAGCATATGCCCAGGGTAAGCCGCTGCCAGAGGTCCTGGTCTTCCACCTCTGCCACGGCAACGTTGAATTGGTTCCTGATACGGGCGTTTATGGAACGGGCTATCTGCCGCTTGCCCTTTAGACTTTGAACGCCGGGCAGGAACAAAGATAACCGGCAAACTCCGATGTGCAAATCAGACCTCCTGATCCAGCCAGTGAAACCGCCCGGTCAAACCATGGCCGGGGGAGCCGCGGCCGGCGGATTTTGCCGCAAAGCAGCGGGAAACCGGATGTTGATTATAGGTTATAATGGGCCTGATCCGGGCATGGGATGCCGACAGCCATCATATTTTGTCCCTAACTCCCTTACATACCCCACCCACCAGAATAACTCCTTCCCGGTCCGCGCCGGAAGGAGGGGGATCAGCATGACTTCCGGCTCCTCACCCCGCCATCAAGGCCGTGCCGACGTACCCGAGGTGGTGGTCGCCCGGCTTCCCCAGTACGTCCGCATCCTGAGCCGCCTGCGGGAGAACAACGCAGAAGTGGTCAGTTCTCACCAACTGGGGGAACGGCTTCAGGTGACCCCGGCACAGATCCGCAAAGACCTCAGCTACTTCGGCCGGTTCGGCAAACAGGGCCGAGGCTACGACGTGGTCCACCTGCTGGACCGTTTGAAGGAGATCCTGGGTCTCAACGACCAATGGAACGTGGCGGTGGTGGGCGTGGGAAGGCTGGGCAAGGCCATTTTGAGCTACCCCGGTTTCACGCCCGACGGTTTCCGGCTGGTTGCCGCCTTCGACGGCGACCCCGCGGTGGTAGGGCAGGACGTGGCCGGCCTCATCGTCCAGCCCATGGATAAATTGGACGAGATCGTCCAGCGGGAGGCCATCAGCATCGCCATCGTCGCCGTCCCGGTGGACCGCACGCAACACGTGATCGACCGGCTGATGCAGTGTGGAGTCCAGGCGATCCTGAATTACGCCCCCATTGCCCCCCAGGTGCTGCCCGGGGTGAGGATTCGCAATATAGACCCGGTGCTTTCGCTGCAGTCGATGACCTATTACCTGGGTGGGGAAGGGGAAATCTAAAGGCGGCGAAAGTGACGGCCGGCGTGACGGTGTGCTTGATCAGAAAGGGTCTAGGTCAAGGGCAACGATTCCGGACTGGGATCACGAAGCGGGCGGCCCCGGCGTGGTCCTCGGCCTTCTGCGCCGCACCACGTTCAGCCTGATCTGAGCCCGGTGCATGGCCACCGCCGCCTGGACCAATTGCTGGTTGGCGTCCACCCGGCTCATTTCTTCCCTGGCCTTATCGACGGCTGCCTGGGCCCTCTCTTCATCGATTTCCTCGGAATGCTCACAAGCGTCGGCCAGTATGGTCACCTTGTTGCCGATGACCTCCAGAAATCCCCCGGTGACGGCCAGGTAGGTTTCTTCTCCGTCCTTGCGGATGATCAGTTCGCCGGGCTGCAACACCGTCATCAACGGAGCGTGGTGGGGCAAAATGCCCAGTTGCCCCTCGATTCCTGGGGCCACCAACATGTCCACTTCGTCGGCGAACACTTCCCTTTCAGCGGTGATGATTTCCAAGCGCATGGGGGCCATGGACCCCTCCTAGTTGGCCGCTGCCCGAATTTGCTCGCCTTTCTCCACGGCTTCGTCTATGGTGCCCACCATGTAGAACGCCTGCTCGGGGAGGTCGTCGTGTTTGCCTTCCAATATCTCCGAGAAGCCGCGCACGGTCTCGCGGACGGGGACGTATACACCGGGCTGGTTGGTGAATGGTTCGGCAACGAAGAAGGGCTGGGTCAGGAACCTTTGTATCTTCCTCGCCCGGAATACGGTTAGCTTATCCTCATCGGACAATTCTTCGATACCCAAAATGGCGATGATGTCTTGGAGGTCCTTGTAGCGCTGCAACACCTGCTGCACCTCTCGGGCCAGCCGGTAGTGCTCTTCGCCGACAAAGCGCGGCTCCAGGATCCGGGAGTAGGAAGCCAGCGGGTCCACCGCGGGATACAGACCCTGGGCAGAGAGGGACCGCTCCAGGGAGACCACGCCGTCCAGGTGGCCGAAGGTGGTGACGATGCCCGGATCGGTATAGTCGTCGGCGGGCACGTATATCGCTTGGAAGGAGGTGATGGAACCGCTCTTGGTGGAGGTGATGCGTTCCTGCAGCGCGCCCATCTCGGTCCCCAGGGTGGGTTGGTAACCCACGGCGGAGGGCATCCGTCCCAGCAGCGCCGACACTTCCATACCGGCCAGGATATACCGGTAGATGTTGTCCACGAAAAGGAGGACGTCCTGGTGCTCTTCGTCGCGGAAGTATTCGGCCATGGTCAAGCCGGTGAGACCGACTCGGGCGCGGACACCGGGAGTCTCGTTCATCTGGCCGAAGACCAGGACCGTGGTGGCCAGCACCCCCGAGTCTTGCATCTCGTGCCAAAGATCGTTGCCTTCCCTGGAACGCTCACCCACGCCGGCGAATACGGACACGCCCTTGTGGACGGCGCCGATGTTGCGGATCAACTCTTGAATGATGACAGTTTTCCCCACTCCGGCGCCGCCGTAGGCGCCGATCTTGCCGCCCTTCATGAAAGGGGTTATCAGATCAAAGACCTTGATGCCCGTTTCCAGTATCTCAACCGAGGGGTTTTGGTCGTCGAAGGCGGGAGGGTCGCGGTGGATAGGCCAGGTCTGGCCGGCTTCAACGGGTCCCAGGTTGTCCAGGGGAGTGCCGATGACGTTGAACAGCCGTCCCAGGGTTTCGTTGCCCACGGGCACCATCACCATTTGGCCGGTGTCGTCGACGTCGACGCCCCGGGCTAGACCGTCGGTGGAGCCCAACGCCAGGCACCTGACCCAGTTGTTGCCTATGTGTTGCTGAACCTCAAGCACCAGGTTTTCACCGCCGTTGTCCAGGTTCAGCGCGTCGAAAATATTAGGCAGTTGGTCAGGAGGGAACTCCACGTCAACGACGGTGCCGATCACCTGGGCTACCTTTCCTGTGGCCATTGTTTTCTCCTGTACCTGTTATTAGACGGTTCTTAAAATAATCAGGGAATTTATTGAAACTCGGTATGATTTCGCATCAGGCGCCGTTCTAAGCCTGCCGATTTTAGCCTTTTTATTTTAGCCTTCTAGAGCCATCGCGCCGCCGATCAGGTCCAGCAACTCGTTGGTGATGCTATCCTGGCGCAGTTTGTTCATGACCAGGGTCAGGTCATCCACCAACTCTTTGGCGTTATCGGTGGCTGCGCGCATGGCCACCATCCTGGACGATTGCTCGCTGGCGATGGATTCCAGGATGTAATGGTAGATCTCCATCTCCACAAAGCGTGGCAAGAGGTTCTCCAGAACGGTCAGATTGTCGGGCTCGTATATATATCCCACCCGTTCTGCTCCCGTGAGTTCGGCAGGGGTCACCGGGAGCAGTCTCACCACTTCCGGTATCTGTGAGACAGTGGATACGAACCGGGTATAGGCCAGATGCACCTCATCCACTTCACCCTGGGAGTAGGAATCGATGACCATCTGGGAGATTGCGGTGGTGTCGGCCACCTCGGGCCGTTCTCCCAGGTCGGTGAATACCGCTTGGACGTCCTGGCCGGTGCGCACGACGAAATCGCGGCCTTTACGCCCCACGGCAATGACCCGCACCGGGGTCTGCTGCTCGCGGATGAATCGATCGACCCGGCGGTTGAGGTTGGCGTGCATGCCGCCGCACAGCCCCCGGTCGGGACTCACCAGCACAATGCCCACCCGCTGCACCGGGCGAACCTGCAGCAGGTCTTGGACCTGTTCAGAATCGTCGGCGGGCTGGGCGGCCAGGTGAGCGATCACCTCCAGGATCTTCTGGGCAAAGGGACGTCCTTGGAGGACCGACTGTTGGGCATGGCGCATCTTGGAAGCGGCGACCAACGACATGGCGTTGGTCACCTTGCCGGTGTTCTCCACGCTGCGTATGCGGCGCCTTATGTCTTTAACGTTGGGCATTCGAATCCGAGCTTGCTATTTGGTTTGATCCGGACCGGGCCTGGGCCTGGTATCGGATCTGGGAACCGGATTTGCTAACTGACAAACCCTGCCTTGAAATCGTTAGTGACCTTGGTCAGCTGCTCCTCGATATCTGAAGTGATGTCTTTGCTGTCGGTGATCGCCTGCATGATGCCGGGGTGGGCGGATGTAACGTGACGCAGGAACTGCTCTTCAAAATCCTTCAACCTTTCCAGAGGGATGTCTATCAGCAGCCCGGCGTTTACGGCAAACAGGATCACCACCTCTTCACCCAGGGAGAAAGGCCGGTACTGGGGCTGTTTCAAGATCTCTATGGCCAATTGGCCCCGGGCCAGTTGGGCCCGGGTGGCGGCGTCCAAGTCGGCGGTCCCGAACTGGGCGAAACTGGCCAGCTCCCGGTACTGGGCAAGCTCCAGCCTGAGCTGTCCCGCAACCCGGCGAATCGCCCTGGTTTGGGCGGCGCCGCCGACGCGGGAGACGGAAAGGCCCACGTTGACCGCCGGACGGATGCCGGCGTTGAACAATTCCGACTCCAGGTATATCTGGCCGTCGGTGATGGATATGACGTTGGTCGGTATGTATGCCGACACGTCTCCGGCCTGGGTCTCGATGATCGGCAGCGCGGTGATGGACCCGCCGCCCTGGGGGTCGTCCATGCGGGCGGCACGCTCCAACAGGCGGCTGTGAACGTAGAATATATCGCCGGGGTAGGCTTCACGCCCGGCGGGACGGCGCAGCAGAAGTGACATCTGCCGGTAGGCCCAGGCATGCTTGGTCAGGTCGTCGTACACGATCAGCACGTCCTTGCCCTGGTCCATGAACTCTTCGGCCATGGCGCATCCGGCGAAGGGGGCGATGTATTGCAACGGCGCCGAATCGGCGGCGCCGGCGGTTACCACGATGGTGTGGACCAACGCGTCGTTTTCTTCCAGAGTGGCCATGACCTGGGCAACCTTACTCTGCTTTTGGCCTATGGCCACGTAGATGCAGATCAGGTCGCCGCCCTTCTGGTTGATGATGGTGTCCAGGGCGATGGCCGTCTTTCCCGTGGAGCGGTCGCCGATGATCAATTCCCTCTGGCCCCGGCCGATGGGGATCATGGCATCTATTGCCTTGATGCCCGTCTGAACCGGCGTGTCGACCGACTTGCGAGCCACCACGTTGGGAGCCATCTTTTCCACCGGACGGCTGCCGACGGTGGCGATGGGCCCCTTGCCATCCAGCGGACGGCCCAACGGGTCCACCACCCGGCCGATCAATGCTTCGCCCACCGGCACCTCGATGATCCTCCCGGTGGAACGGACCTGGTCACCCTCTTTCACCGAGTTGGGGTCGCCCAGGATCGCGGCGCCCACCAGATCAGCCTCGAGGTTTAGGGCCATGCCCAAAACGTCGTTGCCAAAGTCCAGCAACTCGCTGGACCGGACTCCCTGAAGGCCCTGGATGCTGGCGATACCGTCGCCCACCTGGACCACGGTCCCCACATCCACCAAGGTCAGGTCGCCGCCAAACTCTTCGATCTGGCGTTTGATCAGCGATACTATCTCTGGACCACTAATTGCCATTTGCGGCTCTCCTCAGATCCCACGTTGGAATTATGTCAAAAGGTGGTTCGCCTAGCCTGTCCTGATCCTTCCGCGGAAGGACGAAGGGCTCACCACGAAGGGAAGACGTTCTTTCCACCCGTTCGTCCTCGGCCTGTCGAAGGGCGGTGCATTTGTGATGCATGGTTTTGAGATCGATCCTCATCAGGAAACTCAACGGCGGCATTCATGCCGGAAGGATATCGGAGTGAAGACGGCTGCGCAGCGCTTCCAGCTTGGAACGGGTGCTGCCGTCCAACAATTGGTCGCCTATCTGAATGATGACCCCGCCCAGGATGGACTCATCGACCTGGGTAGATACGACCGCTTCCTTATCGATCAAACCGGTAACGAACTGGGCAATACGGTCCACCTCTTGTTGGTCCAGTTCCACCGCGGAAGTCACCTCGACCCGCTGGCGTCCGGCATGCCGGTCCAAAAGCTCGTTGTAGGCCTCTTTTAACTCGGTTGCCAAATCCACCAGCCCCTTGGAAACAAGCAAGTTGACCAGATTGCGGACCAGGGGATGGACCTGGGCCAAGACCGAGTCGATCGCTTTTATCTTTTGATCGACGGTGATATCGGCATGTTTAAGAAAGGCGTTAAAATCTTCATCTTGAAGCACCTGGCTGGCCATTTCCAACTCGGTACCCCACTGTTCCACCTGCTGTTCCTGGAGGGCCAGTTCGAAGATAGCCTCGGCGTACCGCTTTCCCGACACCCGTTTGGGCATGTGCGGTTAACCCCTCGGTCCCGAGGAGAGCGCGTCACCCTCTTCCAATACCTGGGCCACCAACTCCTGGTGGGCCTGACGGTCCAGGGAACGCCGTATGACGCGTTCTGCCGCGGTTATGGCCAGGTCTCCAAAATTGACCCGCACTTCGGCCACGGCGGCATCGCGCTCCCGCTGGATGTCGCTTCGAGCCCGGTCCACGAAGTCCTGAGCCTCTTGCCTGGCCCGCACCATCTCTTCCTCCCGGTACCGGTCAGCCGCTTCCCTGGCCTGGTCCAACATCTGCTGTCCCTGCCGGCGGGCCTCGTTGACCTGCTCTTCGATGGCGGTGCGGGAAGTGGCGGCCTCGTCCCTGGCCCGGTCGGCAGCTTCCAGGCTTTCCCGAATGCGCTCGGAGCGGGCGTCCAACGCCTTTAGCACCGGCTTATAAGCGAATAGGGAGAGAATGCCCAGCAAGATGATGAAGTTGATCAGATAGGCGATCAAGCTGGGAATGTTGAATCCTAGCTCTGCCATGTCACACCACGAACAGTAGGATTACGCTGACGATCAGGGCGTAGATTCCGAGGGCCTCTGCGAAAGCGATGGCCAAAATCATGTTGGTGGTGATCTGTCCCGCCGCATCTGGGTTGCGGCCTATGGCAGCCATGGCGCCAGCGCCCAGGACGCCGATGCCGATACCAGGTCCAACGACCCCCAGACCGATGGCCAGGCCGGCGCCAATGAACTTGGCCGCTTCCGAGTCGAATCCCTGCAATAGGATTGGGTCCATACCTGCTTTTCCTCCTAAACCGTTTGGCTAAACCGTTTGGCTAAACCGTTTGACTGACTCGTCTAGCCTGTACCCCTAGATCACATCGTAAAAATAAATTATCCCGCCGCCGCTGGCGGTCTTGGTCAGTGTCCCTCTTGGCGGACCGCCACCGACAGGAAGACCAACGTGAGCCCGGCGAAGATTATAGCCTGAATCAGGCCGACCAATAGCTCCAGGCCGAACACAAACTGGGTGGCCACGAATGGGACCAGGAAGGTCACCATCACCACCAATATCTCTCCGGCAGTCATGTTTCCAAAGAGCCGGAAGGTGAAACTCACCACCCGGACCAACTCGCTGATCAGTTCCAAGAACCCGACGAAGGCATCGATAAGACCGGCGGGCTTCAATCTCAGCAGTTTGCCCAGGGCGAAGAATTTTTTCAGGTAAGCGAATCCGTGGGCCCTGAATCCCCAGTATTCTACGAAGACAAAGGATATCAGCGCCAGCGCCAGTGGCATGTTCATGTCCGTACCGGCTGAGCGGAGCAAATGGGCCTTCATCTCTCCTTCCGGGAGGAACCCTAAAAATTCTCCGCCGCCTTGGACGAATCCAACAAATTGATAGAAGGGCAACAGCGCCAGCCAGGCATTGAACAGCACGAAGAAGAATATGGTGGCGATGAGAGGGAAGACTTTTCGCGCCATGTCCGACCCCACCACTCCAGCGCAGGAACTCAGGGCGCCCTCAACCAGGATTTCCACCAATCCTTGAAACCGCCCGGGAATGAGACTGCGCTTTCGAGCGCCCACGACAAAGAACAGGATGATGACCAGGGTGGCGAACCAGGCGGAAAGGAGGGTGTTGGTGACGGCGAACTTGGTGATGGGCAGCGGAGTTACGTGGGCCTCCTCTTCCTCGCCCAATGAACCGGCCGGTGAGCTTTCGGAGCTTTTTTCACCACTGGCAGATTGGCCGGCGTGGCCATCTTCAGACGTGGCTCCCAGGTGGAGGTTTCGGGTGGAAGCGGGGAACACCGGTTGAGGGGGAAGGTGGATCTCCGGTTTAGGCAGGAAGGAATCTACGGGTAGGATCGCCGAACCGATGGCGCCGACGGCCGCCCCTACCAACAGGAGCACCACCAAGCCCAGGCCCGACACCATGAGCAGCTTCTTAGCCAAAGCACCCGATGGCACTAGCTCTTCCTCCCCCGATCTTCCCGGTCTTTACCCTGTGAGGCATTGAGAATGGGTTGCACCATTTTATACAGGCCCCAAAAGGCGATGACGACACCCAACACCGTACCCAGCAAAAAAAAGAGGATTTTGGTTCCTAAGAGCTTGTCCAGTCCGAGGCCGCCAAGCACGCCAACAATGATGCATGTTGCAACGTACCAGCCCAAACCGGTCAGGCGCAGAGCAATTAACCAGGTGTCGGGGACTCTAGCCAAATCCATCCCCCAGCCGAGCGTGGGAAATCTTAGCAGCATGGTTTTCAAAAGTCAATTGGGTTATTTACTACGGAATTCGGCGTGCCATTCCGGAAAAAGACCCCGGCATTTCCTGCGCCGGGGTCTTTGATTCCAGTCGTGGATCTTGATGCCGGGTATATCGATCGCCCGGAACAATCACGCCCCTGGTTTGGACCTGCCAAAGTCCTCCAGGTCCAGGGTGTCTATGAAGTCGGTGAAGGCGGACATTCGACGCAACTCTTCCTCTTTGACCTCCCGCGGTTTGTCGCTGGCCTGGGCGTCGGCATCGTCCAAGGGGATGGGCTTGCCGGTCTCTTTGTCGAGGAGGACCCCCGCCTTGTCCAATACGGCCTCTTCCACGTATATGGGGACCTGGACCCTCACCGCCAAGGCCACAGCGTCGCTGGGCCGGCAGTCTATCTCTTTGGAGTCGCCATTCGACTGGATGGTTATCTTGGCATAGAAAGTATCGTTTTGCAGGTCGCTGACCAGGATGTGTTTCACCGAGCCACCCAGCATATCTATGATGGTCCCCAGCAGGTCGTGGGTCAGGGGGCGGGGCACGCTGAGGTTCTGTAGCTTAACCGCGATGGCATCGGCTTCGGCCGGCCCTATCCATATCGGCAAATACCGGTCAGAGTCCTTTTCTTTCAAGATGACAACCCGTTGGTAATTCATCGGGCTGACCCTGATGCTGTCTATGGTCATTTCCCGCATTCCCGCTGCCTCCCCAAATCGTCGGTGACACCGATGGGCCAAATGGCCCTCGGTGACTTTGATATCAAAATTGTATTCCCTGCTTAAAATCAATGTCAACCCAACCAGGGGTCTCTTGGCCCCAGTTAGGCTCCGGCCCAAAGGTTTGGCCTCGCCCCGTTTCCAGCTTGGCCGCATCTAAACCATCAATAAGCCACTGTATAATGATTGTGAACCCGGATTTTACTTTACGATCCGTGGCGCTTTTTAGCTGATCCAACTGGTCTGGAGACGCCGATGCCCGAACCCGATAAGCCCGAAGCCGATAAACCCGAAGCCGATAAACCCGAAGCCGATAAATACCGGGTGCCCTGGGAGCAAACCTGCTGGAAATGCGATATTGACAGCTTCAGCTTTAATTGCACCGATGACCTGGTTCCGCTGGACCGGTTCATCGGGCAGGACCGGGCGCTGGAAGCCATACGATTTGGGCTGGAAGTGGACAAACCGGGGTACAACCTATTTGTCACTGGTTTAACCGGCACCGGCAAAACCAGCGCCATCAAGTCTCTGCTGCAGACGATCATATCTAATCCGGCACACCAAGAGCGGCGCAAACCCATCAACGACTGGTGCTACGTTCACAATTTCGACGATCCAGACCGTCCTAAGGCCATCAGCCTGCCCCAGGGTATGGCCAGGCAGGTCCGCGGGAAATTGGCCGCTATATTGGACGAATTGGGAGAGGAAATCCCCAAGGTGTTCGATAGCGAAGAGTACGAAGCCCAGCGCCGCGCCTTGGAAACCGATGGCCGCCAGACCACTCAACAGATGATGTCTGAGTTGGAACAGGCAGCCCAGACCGCCGGATTTGCAGTCCAGGTGTCACCCATGGGCATGTCCATCTTTCCCATCAAAGACGGCCAGCCGCTGTCTCCCGACGATTACCAGGCCCTGGAATTGGAACAGCGGCAGAGCATCGACGAAGCCAGGGCGGTGTTGATGCAACAAACCCAGGACACCATGGGGAACATACGCCACGCCGAACAGGAGACGGCAGCGGCGATCTCCGGCCTGGAGAAAGAAGCGGCCAACGGCCGGGTGAGCCAGATCTTTGGGGACCTTCTGGACAGCGCCGAGAATATCCCCGACCTGTGGGAGTATTTGAACCGCGTGGTTGCGTATGTGTTGGACCAATTGAGCCTATTCAAAGAGGCCCCGGCAAGCCAAGTACAGCCCCAGCCCTCGCCCCAGGCTTCCGCACCCGTCCAGGGACGTCCCGGCCTGGCCCGCAATCCATACCTTCCCTTTGAGATCAATGCCCTGGTGGACAACACCGGGCTGGCCGGGGTTCCCATTGTGGAAGAGCCCAACCCCACTTGGGGAAATCTGTTTGGGCGCATCGAGCGGTTGGCGACCATGGGGACTTACATCAGCGACCACACAATGCTGAAACCCGGCGCGCTGCATTCCGCCAACGGCGGTTACCTGGTCTTAAACGCCAGGGACATACTGATGGCGCCCGCGGTTTGGGAAGGACTAAAAAGGGTCATCAGGAACCGGGAAGTCCGCCTGGAAGACCCCACCGAGCAGACCGGCTACCTGGTGCCCTTGGGCCTGCGGCCGGAACCGATCCGGTTGGATGTGAAAGTGATCGTCACCGGGGACGAAAACATATACCGCATGCTCACCACGGCGGATTACGACGATTTCCGCGACCTGTTCAAGGTAAAAGCTGAGTTTGATCATCAGGTGAGCCTGACGCCGGACAACATCGAAGCCTACTGCTCCTTCATTTGCTCCAGTTGCCACGAAGAAGGCCTTCTGGCTTTCGATGCCTCCGGCGCGGCCCAGGTCCTGGAATACGCGGCCCGCTTGGTCAATGACCAAAGCAAGCTTTCCACCCGCTTCGGGCAGATCAAAGACCTGCTTATCGAGTCCGATCACTGGGCCCGGAAAGAGGCAGCCGAGTTGGTGGAAGCGAAGCACGTCAAGCGGGCGGTGGCTCAAAAGGTCTACCGCCTTAACCTGGCGGAAGAGCGGATCAGGGATATGGTCTCCGACGGCACCCTCTTGATCGAGGTTACCGGCGAAGTGGTGGGCCAAGTCAACGGGCTCGTGGTTTACGACCTGGGTGACTTTGCCTTTGGACGGCCGTCGCGCATAACCGGCCAGATATTCGCCGGCCGGGAAGGGATCATCAACATTGAACGGGAGGCATCGTTAAGCGGGCGCACCCACGATAAGGGCGTGTTGATCCTCAGCGGTTACCTGGGCGCCCGGTATGGCCAGGAGCGGCCGCTCACCCTGTCGGCCAGCCTGGCTTTCGAGCAGTCTTACGAAGGCATCGACGGCGATAGCGCTTCGTCCCCAGAGCTGTACGCCATCTTGTCCAGCCTGTCGGGACTGCCCCTGAAACAAAACATCGCGGTCACCGGCTCGGTAAACCAGAATGGAGAGATCCAACCCATCGGAGGAGTCAACCAGAAGATCGAAGGCATGTATGACGTATGCCGGGTATTGGGGCTTACCGGTGATCAGGGCGTTTTGGTGCCCAGACGCAACCTGCGCAATCTCATGTTGCGGGACGACGTGGTGGAAGCCATCAAAGAGGGTAAATTCCACATTTACGCGGTGAACACCGTTGATGAAGGGATGGAAATCCTCACCGGGCGCGCCGCCGGGGAACGTTCGGCCGACGGGACCTATCCCCGGGACACCATCAACGATCTGGTCGACCGGCGTCTCAGGGAGCTGAACGAATCGATGCGCGGATATTACGGTGGGCTGTTGGCCGCCGCGAATTAACCAAACCGTCAGCGGCCAGAAAATAGCGAGCCACAAGCCACCCCCGCTCGTGGGGAGCCCTTCACCCGCCTCAGGCGGATCAGGACAGGCTTGCCGGACCACGGCTTTGGGACCCGGGTATGATCAACCCATGGCGACGGCCGTCTACGATGCCCGTCCTTCGACAAGTTCAGGATGAGCGGTCATTGACCACACCGCAAACGGTGGACAGCCGAAATCCCGTGGCGTCTATTTAATCTTCAGCTTCCTGTTAATCTTCAGCTTCCTGGGCAACCAACCTACTGGTGGTCTGGCCCGCCAGCAGGTCGATGCCCTTGCGGATGGACCCCGCGATGGCGGTTATCTCCTGCTCCAGAGTCCTCAGACTGCGCAGGGCGTAGGCGTCGGCGTCGGAGCGGCGGGAGGAAGATTCGGCCTCGGATTGGGTTAGCATTCGCGTGGCCCGCTGCTCGGCGTCCCGCAGGGTTTCCTGGGCCCGCGCTTCGGCGGAAAGGACCAGATCGTTCTGGTCCATGCGCTGATGGTATTCCTGCTCGGCGTTGGATTTGGTCCGGCGGGCTTCCAGCATGGCCTGATTGACAATCTGGTCTTTCTCGGCCAGCACCTCTTCCGCCGCCTTCACCTCTTGGGGTATGGACAGGCGCATCTGGTCCACCAATTCCATGGCCTTTTTCTTATCCAAGATGATATTGCCGCTCACCGGAACGGTTTTGCTGGTGGTGATCAAGGTCTCCAGTCGGTCTATGACGTTTATGATATCGATGATTCCCCCTCTTCCCGGCTCATTCCCTGTCAAAGTCCCAATCAAAGTACAGGGGCCGGCTACCCAAATTTGTTGTATACCGCTTCGGCCACGTGGGGAGGCACCATGCCGGTGACATCTCCGCCCAGCCGGGCGACCTCTTTGAGCAAGCTTGAACTAATGAACATGTGCTCTTGCGAGGTCATAAAGAAAGCCATATCTATTCCCGGTGCAAGCCTCCGGTTCATGAAAGCCATGTCAAATTCATATTCAAAATCCGATCCACTGCGCAGACCCCGGACGATGACCTCGACATTCAGGTCTTGAGCCAGCCGGACCACCAGTCCTTCAAACTTGATGACTTCAACGTTTGGCACATTTGGGACTGCATCTTTATAAAGTTGGACCCGTTCATCGGCATCGAACAAAAGGGACTTTGACGGAGTCGCGTAGACGGCGACTATGACCTTGTCGAATAGGGCCGCGGCCCGGGTAGTGATGTCCACATGACCCATAGTGACCGGGTCGAATGATCCTGGGTAAAGGGCGGTCACCATCAACTAACACCTTTGCGGAAAAATTCCACCACGTTGTCACCATAGCGGCGGTGGGAAAACAAGTGCAGAGAGCCGTAATCTGACTGGAGTTCCAGGTGTCTGGAATGCCCCACCACCACCGTCCCGTCATCTTCCACCAACCCATCTACCCCCGCCAGGGATTCCAGAAAATCTCCCAGTTCCAAGAACTTGTAGGGAGGGTCCATCAGCACCAACCGGTAAGGCCCGGTCAACGCCGTCAGGTATTTCTCCACTTCGGCGCAATGGACCCTGGCTTGGGTGTCGAAACCGGCATTTAGCAGATTCCCCCGGATGACTTCGCACTGGCGCCGGTTCTGTTCTACAAAATCGGCCCAGGCGGCGCCCCGGCTTAGGGATTCTATCCCCAGGCTTCCCGACCCGGCGTATAGGTCTAAGACCCGGCCGCCCTCGAACAACTCTGGGCGAATGATGTTGAAGATCGCCGCCCTGACCCGCCCGGTGGTAGGCCTGGCCCCCGGGGAAATGGTACCCCGCAGACGCCGGCCCTTGGCCTTGCCTCCTACTACACGCACGGTTCTACTACACCCACCGGCGATTACACAATAAGTGTAACAAGGCAAAATTATACATAATGTCCATATTTATTTTCTAGCAACCGGTTGGTCGGTTTTGATCATTTTAGAGGCTTCTGGATGCCGATCTCGATTGACGCTCCAAGCTGGCTATGCTAACATCCGACACGCTCGGCCCAACACGTCGAATCGCGGTTTAGCTGCGGATTTTAGCTTCGTCAGGGTCGGAACCGGCCCTTTAGCAGGCCCCATTCGCGGGCCGGAAATCAGAGTGCTAAACGGGACACAGGTGCGATGAGCTTTCGCCAGCGACTGGCCATGGTCGCCCCGGACCGGGAGACCGCCGTTACCGTAGGTGTCTTCGATGGCGTCCACCAAGGACACCGCCACCTCATAGGCCGCCTGGTCGAGGCGGCCGGCACCAAGTATATCCCCACCGTCCTTACCTTCTCCAACCACCCCATCACGGTGCTCCGCCCGGAAATAGTGGTCAAGACCATCACCACGCCCGAAGAGAAAGACCGGCTTTTGCGGGATTTGGGCGTGGGATTGGTCATCTCCCTAGAGTTTACTCCAGAAATGGCCCTGGTGAGCGCCGCCGATTTCACCTCGTTGCTGGTGGACTCATTGTCGATGAAAGGTCTGATTTTGGGACCCGACTCCGCGCTGGGCCGCGACCGGGAAGGCAATCTGGAATTCTTGACCAAGCGGGGAAAGGAATTGGGGTTTTGGGTTGAAGCGGTGGCGCCTTTTGCCATGAACGGCCAGGCCATCAAGAGCCGCAGCATCCGGCAGGCCGTGAGCCAGGGCGATCTGGCCACCTGCAACAGGTTTTTGGGCCGCAACTTCTCTATCAAAGGGAAGGTGGTCTCCGGCGACCGGCGCGGCCGGGAGATGGGCTTTCCCACCGCCAATCTTGCTTTACCCGGTGAATCGCTCCTGCCCGGCGACGGCATCTACGCCACCTGGGCGGTGATCGACGGGGAGCGGCATCCTTCAGCCACCAGCATCGGTATCCGTCCCACCTTCGGCCTCTCGGACCGTTTGGTGGAGGTGCACGTGCTGGATTTCGACGGCGACCTGTACGACAAAGAGATCGGAGTGGAATTCGTCGACAAGATCAGAGACCAGCAAAAATTCTCGGGCGTCGACGAACTGGTGGTCCAGATGGACCGGGACGTGGCCCAGGCCAGGTTGACCCTGGCCCGGGACCAGGGAGCGGCCATTGCTTAGCCCAGAGACCATCCAGTCCATCACCCGCCGCGGCGTGAAAGAGATCATCTCCCTCCAGGAGTTTGTGCGCCTGTTGGAAACCGGGGATCCCTTGCGGTTGAAGATGGGCTTCGACCCCAGCCGCCCCGATATACACTTGGGACACGTGGTGGGGCTTCGGAAATTGCACCAATTACAAGAGTTGGGTCACCAGGTGATCCTCATCGTCGGGGATTGGACCGCCCAGATAGGCGACCCCAGCGGGCAATCGGCCACCCGGCCCCAGTTGACCCATGAAGAGGTCATCGCCAACGCCGAGTCCTACCTGCGGCAGTTTTTCAAGGTGGTGGATAAAGACCGGACCCAGGTGGTTTGGCAGAGCGAATGGTTTGGCAAGTTCACCTTGGCTGACGTGTTAAGCCTGACCAGCCGGTTCACGGTGGCCCAGTTCCTGGAAAGAGACGACTTCGCCAATCGGTTCAAAGAGCACCGGCCCATCGCCATCACCGAGCTGCTGTACCCGATGCTTCAGGCTTACGACTCGGTGATGATTGAGGCTGACGTGGAGTTTGGCGGCACCGACCAGATGTTCAACCTGCTGGTGGGACGCCAACTGCAAGAGATGATGGGCCAAAAACCCCAGCAATGCTTCCTCATGCCCATCCTGCCGGGTACCGACGGCGTGCAGAAGATGAGCAAAAGCCTGGGCAACTACGTGGCGGTGGAAGAGCCGCCCAATGACATGTACGGCAAGCTCATGTCTCTGCCCGACAACCTGATAGTCCCCTACTTCGAGTACCTCACCGACCTGCCCGATGCGGAATTAGAGGAATTGAGCAATGACCTGGCAGAGAATAACGTCAACCCCATGGAGCCCAAAAAGCGGCTGGCATGGGAAATCACGTCCCAATTCCACGACCCTGCGGCGGCCGACGGGGCCCGTCAGAACTTTGAGCGGGTGGTGCAGCGGCGGGACCTGCCCGATGATATCCCAGACTTCAGCCCGCCGCATCCCGGATATTTCCAGGATTCGGGCAAGAGGTTGAGCAACCTGATAGTCGACGCAGGTCTTGCCTCCAGCGCCGCCGAAGCCAAACGCTTGATCAACCAGGGGGCGGTGCAATTGATTCCGGAGTCCACCGGAGAGGCACAGAGCTTGGACCGGGACCATCCCCTGCCGGGACTGGCCAGAAGCGGCCGCGACGTTTTGAAAGTGGGCCGGCGCCGCTTTGTGCGCTTGCTGGACGGCCAAGCCTAGACCTGGTTTCAACCAGGGACCCCTGGTAGCGGTCAGCGGTCAGCCGTCAGCCGTCGGCGGTCGGGCCTGTCCAATCTCCAACTTGCCGGGAAGGCCACCACTTAATCCCTCAATCATGTGATCCTGAACCCTTCGGCCTAGATCAGGATTAACTACCTAGAACGACTAGAGCCGGTGGGAGCCGCCTCCTCGGACGTTTCGCCCTTCCACGGAAGGGCTGGCTCGAAATGACAGTTGTTGGGGCCTCAACCTCCTCGGATCTTGGCGAACCGCCGGGTCCAACTCCCTTTTTCCTTACGCCGTATAATGTCTTTCGGTATGGCTTTGAAACCAGCGGGTCATGCGCCGAGACATCCGGAGGTTATCCTTGTTTTCCCCTGAAGATTTGGAAAGGCTGCGTCAAAAGGGTGCAGAGTGGCGGGAAAAGAACGCATCGCGCCCCCGGCGCCGTGCGGCCTATAAAACGCCTTCCCAGATCACCGTGGAGCCAGTTTACACCCCGGAAAACGTTCCAGACACCGATTATCTGGCCGACATGGGTCTGCCGGGAGAGTATCCGTATCTCAGGGGCATCCACGCCACGGGCTACCGGGAAAGGTTGTGGACCATGCGCATGTTCGCCGGGTTCGGAATGCCCCAAGAGACCAACGCGCGGTTCAAAACCCTGTTGGACAGCGGGCAGACCGGCCTGAGCGTGGCCTTCGATATGCCCACCCTGTACGGATATGACACCGACGACCCCAAGGCGAAGGGTGAGTTCGGCAAGTGCGGCGTGGCCATCTCTTCCCTGGCCGACATGGAGACACTTTTCGACGGCCTGGCGCTGGACCAAATAACCACTTCCATGACCATAAACAGCCCGGCCGCCATCATCTGGGCCATGTACCTGGCCGTAGCCGAGAAGCAAGGGGCGGCCTTGGACCGGCTGGGCGGCACTCTCCAGAACGACATATTGAAGGAGTACATCGCTCAAAACGAGTACATTTTCCCCCCTGGGCCTTCCATGCGGCTGGTGGTAGATACGGTGGAATTCGCCACCAAACACGTCCCCAGGTGGAACCCCATCAGCATCAGCGGATATCACATCAGGGAAGCTGGCTCCAACGCCATCCAGGAACTGGCCTTTACGCTGGCCGACGGTTTTGAATATGTGCGCCACTGCCTGAGCCGGGGGTTGGATCTGGATGAATTCGCTCCCCACCTAAGCTTTTTCTTCAACGTACACAACAGTTTCTTCGAAGAGGTGGCCAAATTCCGGGCGGCCAGGCGCATATGGGCCAGAGAGATGCGGGAAACGTTCCATGCCCAGGACCCCCGCTCGGCTACCCTGCGTTTCCACGCCCAAACATCGGGGGCCACCCTAACGGCCCAGCAGCCCGAGAACAACGTGGTCCGGGTCTCCCTCCAGGCCATGGCCGCGGTGCTGGGTGGTTGCCAGTCTTTGCACACCAACGCTAAAGATGAAGCTTGGGCGCTGCCTTCGGAACCCGCCGCGCTGCAGGCCTTGCGCACCCAGCAGATCATCGCCCACGAAACCGGCGTGACTGACACCGTCGACCCCCTGGGCGGCAGCTACTTCCTGGAGACGCTGACCAACAAACTGGAGGCCGGCGCCTACGAGTATTTCCGGCGCATCGAAGACGTGGGCGGAGTGATCCCCGCGTTGGAGTCGGGATTCTTCCAGCGGGAGATCGCCGACGCGGCCTACCTCTACCAGATGGAAGAAGACCGGCAGGAACGAATCACCGTGGGCGTGAATGCCCATACCACCGAAGAGACCCTGGAGATTCCCCTGCTAAAGATGGACCTGGAAGGGGAACAACGGCACATTGAGAGTTTGAATGCATTGAGGCGAAACCGGGACAACCGCGACGTGTCGGAAAAACTACGGGCCCTGGAGCAAGCGGCCCGCCGGGACGACAATCTGATGCCTCCATTGATGGAAGCCGTTAAGGCCTACGCCACCCTGGGCGAGATGATGGGGGTGTTCCGGGAGGTCTTCGGGGAGTACCAGGCAAGCTGGGGAATCTGAGTGCGGGCCGCTCCAGCGGCCAAAAGTAAAGAGGGGCCGAATCCACGGCCCCTCTTTACTTTTTTACCTTCGAAGTTGCGTGTACTGACCGGGTCTTAAACTTTTTCCTCTTCCTTGGCCCGCTTGGCCTCCTCGATGACCTTCGGTTCCAGGTTCGCGGGGACGGGGTCGTAATGATCAAACTCCAGGGTGTAAGTGCCCCGTCCCTGGGTCACCGAGCGAAGGTCCTGGGCATATCTTTGCACCTCGGACAACGGCACTTCCGCCTCGATCAAGGTGCTGCTGTCTCCCGGTGTCATACCCAGGATGCGGCTGCGCTTGGTGTTGAGGTCGCTCATCACCTCGCCGGTGTATCCGTCGGGCGTGGTGATGCTGAGCTTCATGACGGGTTCCAAAAGGATGGGCCCCGCGTCGGCGAGTCCGGCTCGCAACGCCTGGCCGCTGGCGATCTCAAATGACATTCCCGAGGAATCCACGTCGTGGTAGCTGCCGTCATATAGAACGGCTTTTATGTCGACTATTGGAAAACCGGCCAATACGCCTTCATCCATGGCCTTGGTGACTCCCTTTTCCACGGAAGGGATATATTCCTTGGGCACGGAGCCGCCGGTGACCTCTGATCCGAATACAAACCCTTGGTCCCTTTCCCTGGGCTCCAGCCGGAGCAGGACGTGGCCGTACTGGCCATGGCCTCCCGACTGCTTTTTGTGGCGGTACTCGCTTTTAGTCACCTGAGTGATGGTTTCCCGGTATGCCACCCGGGGCAGCTTGGACTTGAGGTCGGCGCCGAATTTACGCCGGATGCGGTCCAGGGCCACATCTATCTGCGCTTCTCCCAGTCCGGTCAATATACTTTCGCCGGTGCCCGCGTCCCTGGAGAACCGCAGGCTGGGGTCCTCCTCGGTGATGCGGCTCAATGACGTTGACATCTTGTCCAGGTCGGCCTTGGTGGCCGGGGAGACGGCGACGCTGTAATAGCCGCTGGGGAATTCTATTGGAGGGAATGCGACGGGTTTATCCCGCACGCACAGAGTGTCCCCGGTGATAGTCGACGAGAGCTTTCCAATGGCTCCGATGTCGCCAGCGGTCACCTCGGTCACGTTCTCCTGGCTTTTGCCTCTGGGCAAATAGAGTTGGCCGATACGTTCAGACTGTTCCCGATTCGAGTTCCAGACCTCGGAGTTGCTCTTGATGGTGCCCCGGTACACCCGGAATATGGACAGCTTCCCAACAAAGGGGTCGGCGGTGGTTTTGAAAACCAAGGCCCCCAGAGGACCCGATGGGTCGGGATCGAATTCCACCCGCTCCCCGGTACCAGAATCGGTCATCTCCGCGTTGTTGGCGTCGGCCGGCGAAGGAAGGAACTCCAGGACCGCTTCCAAGAACTCTTCCACCCCGAGATTAGCGGTGGCCGAACTGGCGATGATGGGAACCAGATCGCCGCTGGCCACGCCTTTGCGCACGGAGCTGAGAATTTCTTCGTCGGTCAGCGTCTCGCCTTCCAGGTATCTGTCGGCCAGCGCGTCGTCGCATTCGGCGGCAGCCTCGATGAGGCGTTCCCGCGCCGCTTCCAATTCATCTGCCATCTGGGGCGGCACATCGGCCGGCGGGTGGACCACGCTGATCACCCCGGTGAATTCTTGGGCCTCACCAATCGGGAGTTGAAAGGGCACGCACTGGCTGCCAAAGGTGCCCTGGATATCGGCGACGCATCTGGAAAAGCTGGCGTTTTCCCGGTCCATTTTGTTGACCAAGAACATGCGCGGCAGGTCGGCGGCGCGGGCCATATCCCACGAGCGCTCGGTGCCAACGTCCACTCCAGAAGGGGCAGCCACCAGGATCACGGCGCTTTCCACCACCCTCAGGGCGCTGGAAACCTCTCCCAGGAAGTCTTCGTAACCGGGGGTATCTAGAAAATTGACCTTGCTGTCGCCGGTGATGCAGGCAACCAGTGTGGTCTGGATGCTAGAGCGCCGCTTTGCCTCTTCGGGCTCGTAGTCGGATACCGTGTTTCCGTCTTCGATCCGTCCAATGCGGGTGGTTGCTTTGGCATTGTAAAGCATGGCCTCGGCCAAGCTGGTCTTACCCACGCCGCTGTGAGACAACAACGCCACATTTCTCAGGTTCTTAACGTCGATATTGGGCATTGAACTTTACCCTCCGCTTACAAGTCAAAGCCAGCGCGCCGGCCGATCTGCGTCGCCTTTCCGGACGGAATATCCCCGCCAAAAATTTTAGGCGGAATATTCAACGGGATGTCAAAGGGTGGAGTCTAGCCTGGATTGCGCTCAGCTCCTTGGGCCATTTTAGCGTCACCAGCGGCTTTTACGCAACATGATCTGATTTGACACCTCTTCCACTCCAACTATAATGGGACACCCAAGCCCCGGCGAGACACCTCGCGATGGGATTTATGCGTTGGGCTTGGTTCAAACCCTCCCCACAGGCCACGCTTGCAAACCAGGAGTTTTGACATGCCGAACAAAGAGATCATCACGTCCGACGCTCTTGCCCCTGGCCGGGGACTGCTTTCCCAGGCCACCAGGTTTGGCAATCTGGTTTTCGTCCAGGGATGCACCGGAAGGCATCCCGAGACCGGAGAAGTGGGCAAGGACATAAAAGAGCAAACGCGTTATACCCTGGACCGGATCAAACTTATTCTGGAGGCCGCCGGAACCAGCCTGGACAATGTGATGACCAACACGTGCTATGTTTCCAATGCGGAGGACCTTCCGGGATTCAACGAGGTTTACGGCGAGTATTTCACCACCGACCGTCCCGCCAGGACGGCCATAATCGTCAATTTTGGCGCGCCGGACAACCTGGTGGAGATCACCTCCACCGCTTGCATCCCCAGCTAACGATATTGGGGATAGGTGGAGTCCTTGCGGCCATCCCCTTCCAAAAGAGCCAAGACAAAGCCGCGCCGGCCGAATAACGGAGGCGTCACCCTATGACAACCAGGGCTTTTATACTGATCGAGACTCAAGTAGGGAGCGTGAAAAACGTGGTGGGGGAACTGCGCGCCTTGGAGGGCGTGGTCTCTTGCGACGTCATCACCGGTCCATTCGACGTGATCACCCTGATAGAGGCGGCCGACATGGGCGCAGTCGCCGACCTGGTCACGGGGATGGTGCAAAGGATTCACGGGGTGGTCCGCACCATCACCTGCGTGGCGGCCGGTTAGACTGACTCTGGTAACGCCGACGCCAACAAAGGCGCCTCTCAAACGCACCAGCCCAGTCTCTTTTCAACCAATTCGTTTTTACCTGGCTCGATCGTTTCGCCGGCGGCGCTCATAAAATGTCGTCGTCTATGGGAAAGGGTCCCGCAGGCTTCCCTCCTTCTGGAAAGACCTTTCTTCCGGTCCCCACAGGCTCTTCAAATAAGTGATGACCGCCCGAATCTCTTCGGAGTTGAGCCGGTCACCGAAACCTGGCATGCCGCTTTTGAACCCTGTCGTCTCGTAGACCATGCCCCCATCCCGAACAATACGGAAGAGAAGGCCATCGCTGTGGTGCCAGGTGTGACCGGTGACGTCGTGAGCTGGCGCCTTCAACGTCCCGTCAAGGTTCCGCTGGAGCCAGGAAGCCTGTCCCTCGGCGTTTGCTCCGTGGCACTGGGCACAGTTGGCCTGGTAGACGGCGCGGCCCCTTTCGATCTGCCCTTCATCCAGGGGTTGCACGGATTCACCTGCCGGACCTGTCAAACGGGGATCGCGGAACTCTCCATTGA